>DATCFS010000141.1:0-12772 GCA_036509375.1 Acidimicrobiales bacterium | reverse complement strand
TGTCGACGACGCCTACGTCGCAACCGAGGACGTCGTCGGACTCATTGACGAGGCCGAGCGCAAGATCAACGCCATTGGCGACGCCGGACGAACCGACTCCGTCTCGCCGTTGCAGCGACTGCTGTTGAGCGAAGCGGACATCCTCGAAGAGCGCGGCGAGACGCGTGGGCGAATCAACGGACTCGAGACCGGCTACAAATCACTGGACCTCATCCTGCAAGGTCTTCAGCCAAGCAGCATGACCATCGTCGGTGCGCGACCGGGTACCGGCAAGACGGCCTTCGCGTTGGGCATCCTCATACACGTGGGTGCTGTCGTCAAGCGACCGGCGTTGTTCTTCTCCTTGGAGATGAGCCGTCAGGAACTGGCCGAGCGGATCCTCGCGTCGACGGCGCGCATCGACTCGTCGAAATTGCGCACCGGTGACCTGAGCGACGCCGACTGGAACCGGGCCCACGAAGCGTTCGGCTACCTGCAGTCGGCGAAGGTCTTCATCGATGACAACCCGGCGCTCACGGTGATGGACGTTCGTGCCCGCGCGCGACGAATTCGTCAGCAGAACGGCGACCTGGGGGTCGTCATTATTGACTACCTCCAACTTATGAGTTCGCGTGGCCGCTCGGAGAACCGTCAGGTCGAAGTCTCGGACATGAGCCGATCGCTGAAGATCCTGGCCCGTGAACTCCAGTGCCCGGTCATCGCCCTTTCGCAACTGTCACGAAAACTCGAGGACCGCGCCGATAAGCGACCAATGATGTCGGACCTTCGTGAATCGGGATCACTGGAACAGGACGCCGACGTCGTGTTGTTCATCTTCCGACCGGAGCAGTACGGCGAGGTCGCCAATGACAAGAAGGCCGAGGCCGAGATCATTGTGGGGAAGAACCGAAACGGTCCGACTCGCAACGCGCACTTGACGTGGCGAGGAGAGTTCGCACGCTTCGACAACGTCGCTGAAGCTCGAGAGATCTAACTTTCTCGAACCGCGCTACATCTCGTAATGCCGAAGGCGCGTGGCGCCAGACCCTGCCGGTGCGAACTGCGAACTATTTCGGCTGCATCCGGATGCCGGCGTCGAGCCGAATCGACTCGGCGTTCATATAGCTGTTGGCGAGCAACTCCGCGGCGAGGGTGGCGAACTCGGACGAGAAGCCAAGACGCTTAGGAAAGAGCACGCCGGCGCCGAGGCGAGCTTTGAACTCGTCGGACTGGGGACCGGTGCCGTAGATGGGGGTGTCGATGAGTCCGGGCAGGATGCAATTCGCGCGAACGCCAACGACCGCGAGGTCGCGCGCAAGCGGCAACGTCAGTCCGACGACGCCGCCCTTGGACGAAGAATAGGCCACTTGGCCAATCTGTCCGTCCTCGGCGGCGACCGACGCCGTGTTGACAATGGCGCCGCGCATGTTGTCGACGTCGGGGGCGTTCTGACCCATCGCCGTGGCGGCCAGGCGACAGACGTTGAACGTGCCGATCAAGTTGATCTCGATGACTTTGCGATAGAGGTCGAGGTCGTGAGCTGACGAGTACTCCCCGTCCTTACCTATGGTGCGCGTCGCCCATCCGATGCCGGCACAGTTGACGGCACTCCAGAGCGGCGCCATCGCCTTTGCCGCTTCAATCGCCGCGATGACCTGATCGGTGTCGGTGACGTCGCAGTGCACGTAGGCGCCGCCAATCTCGGCGGCGACCTTGGCGCCCACCTCGTCGTTGAGGTCGGCGAGGACCACTTTGACGCCGCGAGTGCTCAGTTCGCGAGCCGTGGCCTCGCCGAGTCCCGACGCGCCGCCGGTCACGACGGCCGATGTGTTCTTGAGTTCCATAGTTGCTCCTGATGTTGGGGAAAGCTGGTGGCTGAACCGTTACAGAGTCAAGCAGAGATTGTGGTGGTGGTGCCGTGGTGAGGGTGCGCGTCGACACGCGTAGCGTGAAGAGCATGCGTTCGCCGTACGACTACTCCAAGGACGAGTTCGCGGCGTTACTGGTGGGAGAACCGCGGTACCGCGTTGATCAGGTCTGGCACGGTCTGTGGACCGAAGGTCAAGCAATGAGTGAGATCACGACGATTCCCAAAACCCTGCGTGCATCGCTGGGCGAGCAGTTCCCGCCCCTCCTCGAAGTGGTGAACGACGTCTCGAGTGACCTCGGCGCCACGAGAAAGTGGGTCTTTCGCCTGGCCGGGGGTGCCACGATCGAGACGGTCCTCATGGGTTACGAGGACCGCGTGACGGTCTGCGTCTCGAGTCAGGCCGGCTGCGCCATGGGCTGCACGTTCTGCGCCACCGGTCAGGCCGGCTTCACGCGACACCTCACCTCGGGCGAAGTGCTTGAACAGGTGATGTTCGCCGCGCGCGCCGCGGCACCTCGCCGACTTTCCAACGTGGTCTTCATGGGTATGGGTGAGCCGCTCGCCAACTACCTCGTCACGATCGACGTCGTCAAGCGCCTGCACGAGTTCCGCGGTCTGTCGGCCCGTCACCTCACCGTGTCGACCGTTGGCGTCGCGCCGGCCATCGAGCGAATGGCCAAGACCGGACTTCCTCTCACGCTGGCCGTGAGCCTGCATTCGGCGAACAACGACGACCGCAGCGAACTGATTCCCCTCAATCGCCGGTACCCACTTGAGCGACTGCACGAGGCCTGCGAGTTCTGGATGGCCACCACGGGGCGACGACTCAGTTTTGAATGGGCGCTTATCGACGGCGTGAACGACCGCGACCGCGACATCGACGAACTGGCGCGCTACGCGTTGTCACTCCACGCGCACGTCAACTTGATTCCGCTCAATCCAACGCCGGGCTTTCTCGTGCGCGGATCCTCGGGCCAGCGGGTCCACGACTTTCGCGAGGGACTCATTGAGTTGGGCGTGAATGCCACGGTACGAAACACGAGGGGGCGATCGATCGACGCGGCCTGCGGACAGTTGGCCGCCGTCACGAACGCTCACCACAAATCAATTCCGGTGCGGTCTGGTTAGAGCCTCCCGCGGTGCCAGAACGTCGGCCAGTACTTCATTCGTTCACGCCCTCGGCCGAAGCCAGGACCCGTCGCTCCCAAAAGGTCGGACGCCATTTCAGTAACAACAAGACGCCCACGATGCAGACAATGCCACCCGAGACGATTGAGAACTCGGTCGAGGAGATGCCCGCGACCACGCCCGATTCAACGTCGCCCAGTCGTGGGCCGCCCGTGACGACCGCCATCTGAATCGACGAGATGCGACTGCGAAACTCATCGGTGGTGGCCCTCTGCAAAAGCGTATTTCGTAGCACCGTGGAGATGACGTCCATGGCGCCCGCGATGGCGAGACAGCCAAGTCCAATCCACACGACGTGGACGAGTCCGAAGAGAGCCATTGCGGCGCCCCACGCCATGACGACGATCGAAACGAGGCGCCCCTGGCGCTTAACGTGCGCAATCCATCCGGTCACAATCGCCATCAAGAGAGCACCCGCCCCTGGGGCGGCGTAGAGCAGTCCGAGCGTTCGAGGTCCCCCGTGGTACAGCGTCAACGCCACAGCGGGGAAGAGGGCGCGCGGAAGTCCGAAGACCATGGCGTTCAGATCGACCAGGTAGACCGCCTGCACCACGGCGTGGGACCGGACGTAACTGAAGCCGTCGCCAATTGCGCGCAACATGCGAGTGCCGGAATGTTCGCCCGACGACGGCATCGGTGACATGAAGGTGGTGAGTACTGCCAGCACGGTAAAGGAAATGGCGTCAACCGTGTAGCACGAGAACAGTCCCACGCTCGCAATGAGGACGCCGGCCAGCGCGGGACCAATGACCGCGGCGGAGTTCACGGACACCTGATTGAGCGAGTACGCCGCGACCAATTCGTCCGGTTTCACCAATTTCGGGATGGCGGCCGTACGGAGCGGCGACGAGAATCCGGCGAATCCGGCCGAGAGTGCAGCGAGCAACAGCAGGAACACGAGACGGTGGTCGTGGAGACCGGCGTTGAAGGCGAGCCCGGCGCTCGTTAGACCGAGCACGACTGCACTCGCGATCATCAGTGGACGTTTGTCGAGCCGGTCACCCATCGCGCCGCCCCAGAGTGCGCCGGTGATGAGGAACGGCAACTGGATGAGACTCGCTAGACCGACCCAGAGACTGGAATGCGTCTGGCTGTACACCTGGAAGGGAACGGCGACGACGGTGAGATTACTGCCGAGTAGCGAAATGACCTGCCCGCTATAGAGCAATCGGAAATCTCGGTTCTGGCGCAGCGGACTCACGTCAACGAGGAGCCTGGGCACCCAATCATCGTACGGGGATAGTCTGATTCTGGGGGTCGTGGCTTAAGGAGTGTCAATGATCGACGAAGAACTTGTTCAGTTGCTGACGCCCGAGGGCGAACGCGTGGAGAACGCTGAATACGAGTCGACCCTCAACGGTGACGAGATATTTGGCCTCTATCGCGACATGGTGATCATCCGTCGCCTCTGCAACGAATCGACCTCCCTCCAACGACAGGGCCAGTTGGCGCTGTGGGCTCCGATTCAGGGTCAAGAGGCCGCGCAAATAGGGGCCGGACGGGCTCTCGCCCCCATGGACTTCACGTTTCCGACCTACCGCGAGCACGGCATCGCGTGGTGTCGCGGCGTACCGCCCGAGAACATGTTGCGCCTCTTTCGTGCGGTCAGCAACGGTGGATGGGACCCTCAGAAATACCGTCATTCGGTTCCGACGGTGGTACTGGGCAGCCAGACACTGCACGCTGTCGGCTACGCCATGGGCATCCAGCGCGACGGAGCCGAAGAGGCCGCCATGGCCTTCTTTGGCGACGGAGCGTCCAGCCAGGGCGACGTGCTCGAAGCCTTCGTGTGGGCCGCCTCCTTCAATGCACCTGTGGTCTTCTTCTGTCAGAACAACCAGTGGGGAATCTCGACGCCCTCGTCGGTCCAGTCGAAGATTCCGCTGTACCACCGCGCCCACGGCTTCGGTTTTCCTGGGGTGCGCGTCGACGGCAACGACGTGCTCGCCGTCTACGAAGTCTCCAAAAAGGCCCTCGACAGTGCGCGCGTCGGTGGCGGACCGACGCTCATCGAGGCCTACACCTACCGAATTGGGGCCCATACGACCTCCGACGACCCGACGCGCTATCGCATTGACGCCGAAGTCGAGGTCTGGAAACATCGCGACCCGATTGAACGAGTGAAGTCATTGCTCGTTCGTGAGTACAAGGTGAAGAACAGCGACTTTGACGACGTCAACGCCGAGGCCGACACCATGGCGCTCAAGCTGCGCGAGGACGTACTCGCCATGAGTCGCCCCGATCCGATCAGCATGTTCGACAACGCCTACGCCGCCGACCACCCCCTCATCGAAGAGGGCCGCCGCGAGATGATCGATTTGGGCATTAGCGAGGGAACACTCTGATGGCGACGACCACGATGACAATGGCGAAGGCCCTCAACGAGGGCCTTCGAAAGGCGATGGAGGCCAACCCCAAGGTCCTCCTCATGGGCGAGGACATTGGTCGCCTCGGAGGCGTCTTTCGCATCACCGACGGATTACAGAAGGACTTCGGCGAAGACCGGGTCATTGACTCGCCCCTCGCGGAATCGGCAATCGTCGGTACGGCCGTGGGCCTGGCTATTCGCGGCTACCGCGCGGTCTGCGAAATTCAGTTCGACGGCTTCGTCTATCCCGCCTTCGACCAGATCGTCTCCCAGGTCGCCAAACTGCACAAACGATCCGATGGCGCCTACACGATGGGCATGGTGATTCGAATTCCGTTCCAGGGCGGCATTGGCGCGATCGAACACCACTCGGAAAGTCCCGAACCGTACTTCGCACAAACGGCCGGACTGCGCGTGGTGTCGTGCTCGACACCGAACGACGCCTACTGGATGATTCAGCAGTCGGTCGAACACGACGACCCCATCATCTTCTGTGAGCCGAAGAGTCGCTACTGGGAGAAGGGCGAGGTTGACCTCGACGGTCCGCCCAGCGGACTGTTCGACGCCGCCGTTCGTCGTGAAGGCACCGACGTGACGCTCATCGGGTACGGCGCGTCGGTGAAGACGGCCCTTCGCGCCGCCGAGACCGCGCAGGCCGAGGGCCTGTCCATCGAAGTGATTGACGCACGTTCAATTGCGCCGCTCGACCTCGGCCTCATGGCCAAGTCGGTCGAGAAGACCGGTCGGCTGGTGGTCGTGCAAGAGTCGCCCCACACTGCATCGCTCGGATCCGAAATGGTGGCGGAGTTGACGCAGCGATGCTTCTACTCACTTCGCGCACCGGGCATGCGGGTGAGCGGGTATCACGTGCCGTATCCACCGACGCGCATCGAGGAGGACTACCGTCCATCGGTCGACCGCATTCTCGACGCCGTCGACCGAGTGATGGGATTTGACAGTTGAGCGAGGAAATCTTCTTACTGCCCGACGTCGGCGAAGGATTGACCGAGGCCGAGATCGTCACGTGGAAGGTCAAGGTGGGCGACGTCGTGGTCCTCAACCAACCGCTCGTCGACATCGAAACCGCGAAGGCCACCGTCGAACTGCCCAGTCCCTACGCCGGCACCGTCGTGACGCTGCACGGGAATGTCGGTGACGTTCTCGAGGTCCACAAACCACTCATCACGTTTGACGTCGGTGGCGACGGTCCGGCCGCCCCCTCCGCGGCGACCGCGCCCGTCGAAGCGGCGGTTCCCGCGTCGGACAAGCAAGAGGGCTCGGTGGGCGAAGGTCGAGAGGCCGTCCTCATCGGCTACGGCGTCGCGAATGAGGACGCCGTGGTAACACGCAAACATCGCCGGAAAGACGCCGGGGCATCGGCAACGCCCGCGCCCGCGCCCATCGCCGCCCCAACGCCACCCGCACCTGTCGCCTCACCCGTTTCAACCAACGGTGTCGCGCCTCGTTCGACGCCTCCGGTGCGTCTCTACGCGAAACAGAACGGCCTCGACATTGGCGGGCTGACGGGCACGGGACGCGACGGCCTCATCACTCGAAGTGATGTGGACCAGGCCCTCAGTGGAACGCCCTCGGCCCCCGCCCGCACGTCGGCGCCGATTACCGGGCCGAACACGACATCACGATTCGTCGGACGCGAGCTCGAGTCATGGGCGACCGGACCCAAGGAAGAGCGCATTCCGGTGAAGGGCGTGCTTCGTTCAATGTCCGAGGCCATGGTGCAGAGTGCGTTCACGCAGCCGCGCGCTGCCGTGTGGGTACGTGTCGACGCAACGAGGACCATGGAACTGCTGGCGTCGCTGAAACAGCAGCCCACGCTCGCGGGCGTTCGTCTCTCACCGTTGACGATCGTGGCACTCGCGCTGTGTGACGCCGCGCGTCACTTCCCCGGCATCAACTCGAGTTTCGACGCCGCCGCGAATGAGGTGATCGTTCGTCGCACCGTAAATCTCGGTATCGCCGCCGACACCCCGCGCGGGCTGATCGTTCCGAACATTAAGGGTGCTGACCAATTGGATTTGGTTGGCATGGCCGCCGCCCTCACCGTCCTCGTCGACAAAGCGCGACAAGGTACGACGACGCCGAACGAAATGATTGGTACGACGCTCAGCATTACGAACGTCGGACCCTTCGGTGTCGACGCGGCGATTCCCATCCTTCCGCCGGGCACCGGTGCGATTCTCGCGGTCGGTCAGATCGCCAAGGCGCCGTGGGTCGTGGATGACCAAGTCGTCGTGCGTCAGGTTGTGGAACTGGCGATGGCGTTTGATCACCGCCAAGTCGACGGCGCCATGGCGTCAGCGGTCCTCGCTCACATTGGGCGATTCCTGCACGACCCCGCCGCCGCGATAATCGCCGGTTAGGACTTCAGCGCCCGAAGGGCTTCCAGGGCGCGGTCGGCGTGCGCGTTCATGTTGACCTCGCTCGTAATGACGTCGGCCACGTGACGGTCTGGACGGATGACGAACGTCGATCGCTTGACCTTCAACACGTCGAGTCCTCGCTTCACGCCGTACTCTTTGGCGACGTTGCCGTCGACGTCGGCCAGTAGTGGGTAGTCCAAGTTGTTTTTGGTCGTGAACTCGGCCTGCTTGTCAACACTGTCCATGGAGATGCCGAGGCGCTGGCCGCCGAGAGTCGCGAACTCCGATGCGAGGTCGCGAAAGTGACAGGACTCCTTCGTGCAGCCCTCGGTCATGGCGGCGGGGTAGAAGAACAGGACGACCGGACCGTTCAGCAGCATGGTTGAGAGGGTTCGCATGTTGCCCTCTTGGTCCAACAGTGTGAAGTCTGGAGCGAGGTCACCTATTTGCATAGGTGCAGACTAGGGGTCGAGTCGAAAGCCGACACCGCGAATCGTGATGAGGTGTCGCGGGTTCGCCGGATCACTCTCAATCTTTTGACGTAGTCGCTTCACGTGGGTGTCGAGCGTGCGGGTGTCGGAGAGTTCGAGACCCCACCACAACGTGTCGAGGCAGACCTCACGGGTGACCACCTGACCGAGTCGGGAGGCGAAGAGTGCCAGGAGGTCGAACTCTTTGCGGCTCAGTTCAATCTCCGCACCGAGACGGGTGACCGTGCGGCGAACGAAATCAATGCGGAGGTCGCCGAAGGTGACGACCTCTTCGTCGGTATTGGATAGCGGGCGACGAAGGACCGCGCGAATGCGCGCAATGAGTTCGCGAAGTCGAAACGGCTTGGTGACGTAGTCGGCTGCGCCAATCTCGAGGCCGAGGACAACGTCGACTTCGCTGGTACGTGCGGTCACCATGATGACGGGCGTGCGCGTGGAGTCGTAGAGCTCGCGGCAGTAGTCAATACCCGAACCGTCGGGCAGCATGACGTCGAGCAGTACGAGGTCGGGCTTGGCGGACGTCATGAGTTGGCGCGCTTGGGCGATGTTGGTCGCGCCGACGACGACGAACCCTTCGACGGTGAGTCCGATGTTGAGGGCGTCCTGGTAACTCTCCTCGTCTTCGACGACGAGAATCACGCTGCGCGAGTCCTCGTTCACGAGGTTCGACGTACCGCGGAGGACGACTGGATGCGAGTGGCGGCACGGACCAATTCATCAGGGGAGGATTGAGATTGCGTACGTGCCACGACGTCAACGTAAGGAGGCAGGGTTACCGCAAGGTGAAGCCAGTGCTATCACGAGGTGTTCAGAGGATTAAACCTTTACGCCGCCGCGTGGCTCGGTGGGGGCTACGACCACCGCCGGCCTGATTAACTCTGGAAAACGACTATTGAGACGGAGATCCCATGAATGAACCAACGGTGAAGTTAAGTCGCGACGAGCACGTCTGGTCCTTTGACGCGCAACGTGAGCCAGTCATCGCCGTCGATCCCGGCACCGTAATCGAGATCGAGACGTGGGACTGCTTCACCGGTCAGGTCCAGAGTGAGGAGGACACGGTCGAGAAGATCGACCTCAACCGTGTGAACAGTGCGACCGGTCCCATTTGTGTACGCGGCGCCGAGCCGGGGGACACCTTGTCGGTCACGTTGCTCGACATCCGACCTAATTCGAAGGGCGCGGCGATGTGCATACCTGAATGGGGTCAACTGATCGACACGGTGCACTCGCCGACGACGCGAATCTTCGAAGTTGAAAATGGTGTCGTCACGATGAACGAGCGCGTGTCATTTCCGGCTCGCCCGATGTTTGGCGTTCTCGGCGTGTCCCCGGCCTCGGGTGACATCACAACGTTCCTCGCCGGTCGCCACGGCGGCAACATGGACGATCACATCAACGGCATCGGTGCGACAGTCCACCTCCCCGTTTTTCAGTCAGGTGCGCAGTTGGCGATCGGTGACATGCACGCCTCCATGGGCGACGGTGAAATCTCTGGTACTGGTGTCGAGATCGGCGGCATCGGCATCATCAAGGTCGACGTCATCAAAGGCAAGGCCGGCGGCTGGCCCATCACGGAAACAGCCGACTCGTTCTACACGCACGGCACGTCAGAGGACAGTCTCGACGACGCGCTGCAGTCGGCAATTGAGGAGGCGTCCAAGCTGCTCGTCGACGAGTGGGGATTCTCGCGCGAGGACGCGTTCATCTTCTTGTCGGTGGCCGGCGACCTCGGTATCGCACAGTTCTGTCACCCCTGTCCGGGTAGCGTGATCGCCCGAATGCGAATACCAAAATTGGCGTCGAACCCCAAGCCGTTTCGCGACTGAGGGAACTACTTCGTCGTAACGGTGAAGCCCTCGTAGGTGGAGAAGCCCCTTAAGTAACTGCCGGTGGCGGTGCAGGGCCCCTTGGCGTGACAGACCAGTCCGTACACGCCGCCGTCGATGCCGACCTGGGTGCCGCCGGTTGGTAGCGCGATCTTGGTCCCGGTCAACCAATGCGACGAGACTTCATTGACGACGAGTGCTTGATAGTCGCCCGCCGCGTCCACGTACGCCGCTCCGGCGCTGCAGTTGCCCGCGGAACGACACGAGACCGCGACGACGCCGCCGTTCTTGCCGGCGGCCTGGGCGCCGTTGGGAAGTCCCAATTGCACGGCCGGCTCCCACGTGCCGTTCACCTCGTCCACAAAGAACCCTTCGTACGCAGTGGCGGACGATGCACTGAGGAACTGTCCGCCGGCGCTGCAGTTACCGATCGACGGACACGAGAGTCCGCCGTAGCCGTAGAAGAAGGTGGAGGGATTGGTCGCCGCGCCGGCCGGCATCGTGATAGAGACGGCGCGTTGCCACACACCACGAAGTTCGGTGACCGTAAGACCGAGGACGTCGCCACTGTTGTTGACGTACGTGCCGAGGCCCGTGCAGTTGTTGACGGCGGCGCACGTGACCTCGCTCAGCGAGGCCACGGGAAATGCATTGGCGTCACCGGGCAAGGTTATTGACTGACCGGTTAACCAGGTGCCGTGCACTTCACTCACCACGAGTCCGTGCGTGGCGTTTTGCGTGTCGACGTACGAGCCGGCGGCGACGCACGCGCCCGCACTCGCACACGTGACCTGGTTAAGGGTGGTGAACGGGTCGACGTTGGCGTCGCTCGGGAGGACGACCTCGGACGTCTTGGTCCAGGCGCCGCGTACTTCGCTCACCACGAAACCTTCGGTGCGTCCAATCGGTGTGGTGCTGTCCTTGTACACGCCAATGGCGCCACAGTTACCGGCCGACGTGCAAGAAATTGAGTGAATTTGACTTACCTGTCCCGCGCCGAGCGCGTTCGAGGGGAGTTTGATTTCGCGACTCCTTGACCACACGCCGCGCACCTCGACGGCAACGAAACTGAGGCTGTCGCCAGCTTTGTCGGCGTAGTTGCCCGCCGCAACGCAGTTGTTGTTGGATCCACAAGAGATCGAATCGACCGTCAAGAGAGGATCGCCCGATGCACCCGTCGGCGCGAGGAGCTTTACAGCTTTCTTCCAAGTCCCGTTCACTTCATTGAGCACGAGTCCCTCGGTGTTCGCCGAGTTGTCCTCGAATGCGCCACCGGCGCCGCAGTTGCCGGCCGACGGACACGAGAGTGCCGGAAGGAATCCTGAAGGGAGTCCAGTCGCGCCCGCAGGGAGCACCGCGATCTTGGCTACTTGCCACCGCGGCGGCGTCGCGGCGCCCGCGGGTACGGCCAAGGTGAGCGGCAAGAGGGCACTCAATATGAAGGCGAGGCGTTTGAACTTCATGTGCAGTTCTCCACTGACTCGACCCTGACTTGTCAAAGTATAAGTAGCCGCTCAGAAAAGAGGTCTGCAGGAGTCCGTCGAAGAAGATGCTTCGCCGACTTCTGAGACCCTCGTCGGTGAAGGAGCGTTCCCCTTAAACGAGGGCGTGGACATTCGGGGAAACGAGGTGCAATCGTCCGCATGTGGTGCCCGAGATTCGTCGTCGCTGCTTCTATATTTCCCGCGTCACGAGAACCAAATCCGCACGCACATCTCACACACCGGGATCGGCAACGACAGTAATTGATTGGAGTCAAATCGGAAAAAGTGTGAGAATCGAACACTCACAAATTGACCGATGTTAATTAATCACATAGTCTCAACTTGTGAGTTCCAAGGATCGTCGTGTCATCATTGCCGAACGCCTAAAGGCCGAAGGAGAGGCGTCGATCGCTGATTTGGCGGCACGGTTCGGCACATCCGAAATGACGATTCGCCGCGACCTTGAACTCTTGGAAATTGAAGGACTCGCACGGCGCATTCGCGGTGGTGCGATTTCCACCCAAAGTCGTTCCTACGAGCCGCCCATTCTCCAGCGTTCGACCTATCGCGCGGACGCGAAACGACGTATTGGAGCAGCAGCCGCCGCGCTCTTGAAGGATGACGAGACCGTGGTACTGGACGTCGGCACGACGACCCTCGAGATGGCGAAAGCCATCGGGTCGCAGTGCGCCGTGACGGTGATCACCGGTTCGCTGCTCATTGCGACTGCACTCGACGAGAAGCAAAATGTTCGCACGATCGTGACCGGCGGCGTCCTTCGCCGAGGTGAGATGAGTCTGGTCGGCTCGCGCGCCGAAGCGTCCTTCGCCGATCTCAACTGTGACACCGTCTTTCTCGGCGTCGCGGGCGTGAGTTGTCTGAAAGGGCTCACCGAATACAACCTTGACGACGCCATGGTGAAGCAGGCCGCCTTGGTCACTGGTCGTCGAGTCGTCGTCCTTGCTGACGCGACGAAGATCGGTCGAGTCGCGTTCGTGTCCGTCTGTCCGCTCACGTCCGTTGATCTCTTGATCACCGACGCCGCGCCGGACGGGCCCACGATTCGTTCAATCAAGGAGTTAGGCGTCGAGGTGTTGCACGTCGAACCGTTTACCAAGGAGACCTCCCCGTGACCCGTTTCGAAACCATGTTTCTCGGTGTCGCCAAGCCGCTCATCGCCAT
>DATCFS010000140.1:0-10083 GCA_036509375.1 Acidimicrobiales bacterium | reverse complement strand
CATTGCCGGAAACTGGCCGCCGCTCGAGCTGTTGTAGTCGTTATTTCCATTCGACACGTCGTTGAAGTACGTACCGGGACTTGAGCGAGCCAACGAATACAGCGTCGGATTCAGCGCGCCGTAGCCAATCGCGCTGGCGCCGTCGGCGGAGCTGATATCGGCCAACGCGGCGGCCCAGAGCGGCGACGTGGCACTCGTGCCACCGAAGATTGTCCAGCCAGTCCCGTTGACGGAGTCGTAGACGATATAGCCCGTATTGGGGTCCGCGTTTGCCGACACGTCGGGCACCTCGCGACAATCACCCCCCGCATTCGCACATGGCGTTCCGCTACTACCAGTCACCTCACCGAGTGCTTGCTGATACGTAGGCATGTCGAACTCCCTCGAGATACCGCCTCCACCAGCGCCCTCGCCGAACATGTTGTTGTCATTCCAGACCTTCTCCGTCGGAGCGGGACCTAGAGCAGTCACCGTGGTGCCGCCGACACCGGTCACGTCGGGCTGTGACGCGGGATCGTTCACCGCCAGATTGAAGTTGTCGACGATGTCGTAGCCGGCCGATCGGTCGGTCACCCACATCAGATTGGTTGTCGGATCGCTGACCATCTGGCCCATCGCATCACCGTCCGTGTTAAATCCGACGGCCCCGCTCACCGTCTGCGTCGCTGGATTGATCGTTGCCAACTGATTGCCAAAGGTACCGATGTCGTCAATTACCAAGACTTGACTGCCCGAGGGTGACATCCCAATCGTCGAGAGTTCTCCACCTCGAACGAACGTGGGCGAAGTGCTGGTCGATATGGTCGTCAGCACTGTGTTCGACGAGGTGCTCACCACAGAAACGAATCCAATGCTTTGGGGGGTTGGGCCGTTCGCGACGTAGATGTCGCCGTTCGTCGGATCAAGCGTCATCGCGGCGACGTCGACACCCGAAATCGTGCTCGTGGCGGTCCCGCAGCCGCTCTGCGACGTGACATTGCACGTCGAGGCGCTGAAGTAATCGATCCCGTAATCCACCGCAACACTCGATATAACGTTCGCGACGTACACCTCGTGAGCGCTGTCGACCAGGATTGGTCCGGCCACGCTACCGGCCGGTAGGACTTGATCACCGAGGAAAGTGTTGGTGGTGGTATCGAACACCGCCACCGATGCGGCGCCCGCGTTGCTGGCGTAGAGAGTCGATCCATCAATGGCCATCGCTTGGGGCTCGTTGAGGTCCGGCGAAGGGTAGTTTGTCGTCGAGGAGCATCCCGTCACGACGGACGAGTTGCAACTGGTCGTACTGACCACCGTCACCGAGTTCGAACTTCTGTTCGCTATGTACAGTTCGGAATTGGCGCCGTCGTACACGACCGCCGACGGGAGAGATTGTGTCGTGACCGTCCCCACGACGGCGCCGGTATCCCCGTCGTCGCCTTCGTTAATCACGCTCACCGTGTCACTGCCTGGATTCGCCACGTACAGAGTTCCGTTACTCGCGTTGACGGCCTGAGCGATGGCTTGGGATCCGGTGGCGGGACCGAACGCAAAATTGGCATTGCAACCTTGCGATCCATTGTCACCGGCGGCGCTAAAGATCGTTTGCCCGTCGAGTGACGCTTCGTCGAGAAGGGTGTTCTCTTCTTGCTGGTAGGTCGAACCGCCCTGCGCTTCGCACGACGCCCAGCTGTCGCTCACAATCTTTGCAGTGTCGTCACTCACGATGTTGCTGAAGGCGTCGTAGACGTTGTCACTTTCGTAGACCTTGATATTCGCAGCGGGGGCCAACGAAAGTACCGTCTCGATGTCCAACTCCGCTTCGCTGGTGTCGGTACCGGTGGCGCCACTATTGCCATTGGAGAGCTCTTCCGCGACCTGACTCCCCCCGAGCGTGATGCCGTAACACGAGGCGAAGGTGGAAATGTCGCTCGGGCTGTAACCGGCGCCGCCAAGTTCAACGAGCGCAACGGTCGAGCCCGCCCCGTAATCCTGATTGGAGTACAGCCCCCCAAAGGAGTACGCCTGGGAGAGTTTCTCGGCACCGAGTGCCCCGTCGGTACCTTCCAGAGTGGTGAAACTACTGGAGCATGAAGCGCCTGGCGTCGGTTGGTTCGGCGCCAAAGTAGGACTCGCGTGCGGAGTCGTCTTCGCTTGTCGCGCGCGCGCGGTGACGGGACCGACCGGCCGGGCGACGTCGAGGGTGTTCAGTCCGATGATCCCTTCGATGTCCGGTGCAACGGACGAGGGCACGCTCGGCTCGGCCGAGTTAGAGAAGCCCACTTTTCCGGTCGGCAGTTTGTACGCCACGAGTGGGGTGACAAATGCAGATTCCGTTCGGGCAACGGTACCGGTAACGGGAAGATACAGGCCGGTCCCCGAGATCGGGCCCACCGTCAGTCCCTCCCCCTCGAGCGCCGTGGTCACCTGCGCAATCGACGCCGCCGTGGGCCCATAGGCCTGAGCGAACTCTGCGGGCGTGATGAAGTGTCGGTACAGCGGCGAAGCGGGCGAAGAGACCGCCTTCACTTCGGCGGCCAGTGCGGAAGGGTCTCGAGGTTGCAAGGTCACTTCCAGCGACATCGTGGTCGACGGCGACGCCGGTCCGATCAGGCGATCCCCGACGGGTACCGGCGTCAGTTCACCGGACAGGGCGTGCATGCCCAATTGAGGCGTGGCGCCGGCGGGAAGGGCATTTTGCACTGAAGTTGCGGACACTCCAACGAGCAACGCTGCGCCGACCACCAGGAATCGAAGGTTTGAAAAAGGGCCGTAGCGAGTCCTGTGGACCGTGAGCTTCACCAACTCCCCCTCTGCTAACCGCGCGACTGCATCGTAGCGCTGGCATAGTCGGACGAAAGTTCGCGGGATTCACGCGCCAACGAAGATGAGTCTTCACTGGAAACCTGCTCCGGAAACTTCGTTGTGTCATACAGCGTGTCCTGTGCCGAGACCTTTACGACCTGATCCGGCTCACAGAAGAAGCCGGGTTGTCGCTCGCGGAGGTCCGACCACTCTTCGAGCACAAAGCTCGGGCCAAAAATCTCGACCCTTCCGTCTTTGCCGAACGCTTCGAAGACCGAATTGAACGCTATGGCGCACGTTGGAATACCGAAATGAGCGAACATCTTCTCGACCCACCGCGATTCGACGACGTCGTTCGCGCGTCGTCCGCCGTCACCTTCGCAGGGCGGAATTACTCGGCGGATAACTCAGTGATCGGCCTCCAACAATCCCAACGCAATCCTGCGGTTCCCGACAACGAAGCATTTGCATCGAATATCGAGAAGGTTGCATATTCGCGCCGACTGGAATCCTTACTGTTGGCTAAAAGTTAGCGAGAGACGCTCGGGCAGACAGGGCGCTGGCCCTGGCTGACCTGCACTTTCAAAAGCAGTCCCAACGGGATTCGAACCCGTGCCTCCACCTTGAGAGGGTGATGTCCTAGGCCACTAGACGATGGGACCATGAATTTCGACCGTGCAGTGCATCGCTCAGTCAAATTCGCTCGGGGGCAAGGACTCGAACCCTGAATAACTGGACCAGAACCAGTTGTGTTGCCAATTACACCACCCCCGAAGGGCTCGGAAATCCTACCCGACATTGCGCTCGAACGGCCAACGCGACGTCAATTGGCATGTTCAGTCGAACCAGTGACTCAACGTGCCGTAACCAATGATGCGTCCGATTCCGACTTCGACGGTCTCCTTGGCGTAGTACTTCCAAAGCGAGTGCTTCACGGTTGGCGAGTCGCGCACCGGCGACGGAGTGGGAACGAGTCCCTGGGATGAAGAGATCGCCATGGCGCGGTCTTCGTGGAAAGGGTCCGTCACCGTGATGACCGTCTTGATGCCGTGCGACGTCAATTTCGGGAGTACGGTCGCGACGTTTTGCCAGGTGTTGGTGCCCGAACCCAACAAGATCTTCGCCGCCGGCACGCCGTGCGACTCCAGATAGCTCGCCGACGCGCCCGCTTCAGTGAACTGGTCGCCCGGTCGTTTCCCGCCGGTCACGGCGATCCACGGCGCGCGGTTCTTGTGCCACAACACCAACGCCTGATCGAGTCGGGCCTGCAACTCCGGTGACGGCGTTCCGTTGTCCTCCGTCGTGCCGAAAACGAGGATCGCCTGCGCGTGGCTCGTCGAGTGCTCGTGACCGGTCATCCAAATTTGCACGAACGTGACGGCGAAGTAGATCACCACCAGAGTGACCATCGCCGAGACGATGCGCAGTACGAGTTTGAACGGACCGAAGATCACGCGGCGGCGCGAGCCAGGGCGTCGCGAAGTCGTTGCAGCACTTCGTCGCGCCCGAGCAGTTCCATTGACTCGAAGAGCGGCGGACCGACCGACGTGCCGGTGACGGCGCAACGAATTGGCGCTTGACTCTTACGGAGCGCGAGCCCGAGCGTTTCGCCCAGCTGCAGCGTCGCCTCGTGCAACGCCGCTGACGTCCACTCGACGGAACCGAACTCCGTGAGTGCAGTCGTGAGCAGCGTCTTCGCGACGTCGTCGTTGCGAATCGTCTTATCGAACGCCGCGTCGTCGTAGGGGACGTCGTCGAGGAAGAAGAAACTCACCATCGCCGGGATCTCGCCGAGTGTGGCGACGCGCTCTTGAACTAAGTGGGCCACGTGGCTGAACAGGGTGGCGTCGAACTGACGTTCGGTCCATGGCGCCTCGTAATTCGTGGGACGCCACGCACTCCCCCACGGCGCGACCCACGGTTGTGCGGCGTCAATGAACTCCTCAGTGGTGAGCATTCGAATGTATTCGCCGTTCATATGGAGAAGTTTTTTCACGTCGAAGAGGGCCGGTGAATGTGAGACGTCCTCCAGACGGAACTGTTCGACCAGGATGGCGCGCGTGACGATCTCCACGTCCCCCTTCGGACTCCAACCGAGCAGCGCCAGGTAGTTCACCATGGCGTCAGAGAGGTAACCCTGATCACGGTAGGACTCAACGGCGACCGGGTCCTTTCGCTTGGAGAGCTTCTTTCGCTGGTCGTTGACGAGCAACGGCAGATGGGCGTACCGGGGATGATCGACGGGCTCAATCCCGTCGCAGTGGTTGAGCGCCTCCCACATCATCACCTGCTTGGGCGTGGTCGGTAACAGGTCCTCACCACGAATGATGTGGGTGATCTTCATGCTGCGGTCGTCAACGGCGTTGGCGAGCGGGTAAAGGACGACGCCATTTGATCGCACGACGATGAAGTCTTCGTAACTGTCGTGCGGGAACGTGACGTCGCCACGGATCATGTCCGGCACCACCGTCACGCCGTCATCAGGCACGCGAAAGCGAAGGGCCGTCTTCTCGGAGCGCTCCAGGTGGCGGTCCCGGCAGTAGCCGTCGTAGCCGGGCTTGGCGTGGTCCTTCACGCGCTCGTCGATCTCTTCGCGCGTGCAGTCGCACGGGTACAGGTAGCCGTTGGCGTACATCGCCTCCGCCGACGCGACGTGGTCGGCGAGGAGATCGCTCTGAAGGAACGGACCCTCGTCGTAGTCGAGTCCCAGCCAGGTCATCGCGGTCGTGATGGCGCCGAACCATTCGGGACGATTTCGCTGCGCGTCGGTGTCCTCGATGCGCAAGATGAACGTGCCCCCGGTCTGGCGCGCGAAGAGCCAGTTGAAGAGACTGGCGCGCGCCGAGCCGACGTGGAGGAACCCGGTCGGCGATGGGGCGAAGCGGACACGGGGTCCGGTCATTGGTTACTCCTCAAGCGAGATGGCGCCGTTGGGGCAACTCGACACGGCTTCGCGCAGGCGAACGTCGAATTCGGGACCGGGATTCTCGTTGAGGACGTACATGTACCCGTCGTCGCGAACTTCGAATATGTCGGGAGCGATGCCCATGCACACGGCGTTGCTGGAGCAGGCATCGTAATCGACCACGACCTTCATAGAACTCCTTCGAGTAACGACTGGCCCCCATCGTAGTTGGACGACATCGGGCGAGGAACTGGCTGCCTACACTACGAATCGACATCTAGAGGAGGACTCGTGGAGAAGCGCGCACTTGGATCATTGCGAGTATCGGTGGTGGGCATTGGATGCAACAACTTCGGCTCACGTCTCGATCAAACCGGTACCTCCAACGTCGTGGGCGCGGCGCTCGATGCCGACATCAACTTCTTCGACACGGCCGACATCTACGGCGCGACGAAGTCCGAGCAACTGCTCGGCGTGGCACTGAAGAATCGCCGCGACGACGCGATCATCGCGTCAAAGTTCGGTATGCCAATTGACGACACCCACTTCGGCGCCAAACCGAGTTACGTGAAGCTGGCCTGTGAGGATTCACTGCGGCGTCTGGGCGTTGACCACATCGACCTCTACCAACTCCACTACCCCGACGACACCGTGCCCATTGCCGACACGCTCGGCGCACTTCGGGAACTGGTGGCCGAAGGCAAGGTTCGCGAAATCGGCTGTTCGAACTTGACCGCGGCGCAACTCGTCGAGGCGAAGAGTGCGGCGGGCGACGGGCCGAGTTTCGTCTCCGTGCAGAATCAGTATTCACTGCTGGCGCGCGACCCCGAGCGCGACGGTGTACTCGACGCCTGCGCTTCGCTGGGCATGGGCTTCCTTCCCTTCTATCCTCTGGCCAACGGCCTCCTCACCGGCAAAGTGCGACCAGGTGAGCCGGTGCCCGAGAACAGCCGGCTGGCGAAGATGACCCCCGAGCGCAGCGTGCATTGGTTGAACGACGCGTTGCGGGAGAAGGTGGGCGCTCTGCTCTCGTACGCCGAAGAGATTGACGTACCGATCCTCTCGCTCGCCTTCTCGTGGCTGTTGAGCCACGAAGCGGTGTCGAGCGTGATTGCCGGCGCGTCCAACGGGGATCAGGTCCGGGCCAACGCCGTCGCCCCGAGGTCGCTCAGCCCCGACGTGATTGCCAAACTCGACGAGCTCGCGAACTAGTTGGCCTTGACGGCGGCCACCATCTTGGTGAGGGTGTCCTTGGCGTCACCAAAGACCAGCGTCGTCTTGGGGTTGTAGAGCAGTTCATTCTCGATGCCGGCGAAACCGGGACGCATCGAACGCTTGAGGAACACGACATTCTCGGCCAGGTCGGCGTGAATGATCGGCATGCCGTAGATCGGTGAGTTCTTGTCGTCGGTGGCGGCGGGGTTCACGGTGTCGTTGGCACCGACGACCAATGCCACGTCGGCAGTCTGGAGTTCGGTGTTCGCCTCGTCCATTTCGAGGAGCTGCTCGTAGGGGACGTTCGCTTCGGCGAGCAAGACGTTCATGTGACCGGGCATGCGACCAGCGACGGGGTGGATGGCGTAAAAGACCTCGACGCCCCTGGACTCCAACAGTTCGGCCAGTTCGCGAAGTACGTGTTGACCCTGCGCGACCGCGAGACCGTAGCCGGGGATGATGACGACGCGACTGGCGAAGCCGAGCAGGATCGCGATGTCCTCGGGCGTTCCCGAACGGACACTTCGACCGTCCTCTCGGGTCTCGGCGCCACTGGCCGTGACGACCGATCCGAAGGCCGAGAAGAGCACGTTGGAGAGGCTGCGGCCCATGGCCTTACTCATGAGACGGGTGAGCAAGATACCGGACGCTCCGACGAGCACGCCGGCGACGATCAACAGATTCGAACCCAGAGTGAAGCCCGAGGCCGCGACGGCCAGTCCGGTGAAGGCGTTCAGCAGTGAGATGAGGACCGGCACGTCGGCGCCGCCGATCGGCAGCACGAAGATGACGCCGAGCACGAACGAGAGCGCCAAAAGGATCCAGAGCAACGGCGTCGAAGAGTTCACGAGAATCGTGATGATCAGCGTCACGGCGGCGAGTCCGACGACGCCATTGATGATCTGTTGCCCGGGGTACGTCACCGGGCGACCGGTCATCAACTCTTGGAGCTTGGCGAAGGCAATCGCCGATCCGGCGAACGAGACAGTGCCGATCAGCACACCGAGCAGGACCTCCAGGGTCACGTAGGTGGCCGGGTGCGACGACTTGATGTGAATGAATTCAGTGATCGACACGAGCGACGCCGCTCCGCCGCCGACGCCGTTGAAGATCGCGACCAGTTGGGGCATGGCCGTCATCTTCACGAATCGCGCCGTCGGCACCGCGATGATGACGCCGATGAACATCGCGAGGAGGATCAACCACACGTGGCGTAACGAATGCCCGTCGACGTACTTGAAGAACGTGGCGACGACCGCCACCAGCATGCCAAAGGCGGCCACCATGTTGCCTCGACGGGCGTGCTTAGGACTGCCGAGACCCTTCAACGCCAAAATGAAAGTCGTGGCGCTGAAGAGGTAGATCAGGTCAATCAGTGTTTCGCGACTCATGGGGACACCTCGTCACTCGGCGTCTCTTTGACCTTCGCCGGGCGGGGCTTGAACATTTCGAGCATCCGGTCGGTCACCACGAATCCTCCAACGACGTTGAGCGTGGCGAGGATGACCGCGAGGAAACCCAGCACCTCTTGGAGATTGGTGGTCGCTCCCCCGAGGATCAACATCGAGCCAACGAGGATGACGCCGTGAATCGCGTTCGATCCACTCATGAGAGGCGTGTGCAAGATGCTCGGCACCTTGGCAATGATCTCGGTGCCCACGAACGCCGTCAGAATCAGGACGGTCAAATACTGCAAGAGGACGTTATGCATTACGCGGTCTCCTTCGCGGCAGGGACAATGGGCACGTGGGTGACGCCGAGCGCCTCGGCGGTCGCCGCGTGGTTGACGTTGCCGTCGCGCGCGACCGTGACCCCGATCACGACTTCGTCGTTCCAGTCGGGGCTCAGCTGACCCTTCGAGCCGAAGAGCGCGAGCAGTTTCAAGACGTTGTTCGCGTACATGAAGCTCGCACTGGCACCCATCTGCGAGGGCGGGTTCGCCAAGCCAATAATGCGCACGCCCTGGTGTTCGACGACTTCGCCGACCTTGGTGAGTTCACAGTTGCCGCCGCCGTCGGCCGCCATGTCAATGACGATCGATCCCACGCCCATCGCCTCGACCATGGAGGTCGTAAGGAGAATGGGTGACTTGCGTCCCGGGACGGCCGCGGTCGTGATCACGACGTCCGCCCCCGCGACCTCGCTGAGCAACGCCGCTTGTTGGGCCAGTCGTTCCTCATCGGTCAACTCTCTGGCGTACCCTCCGGCGGCGTCGGCGGTGACCGCCAACTTCACGAAGACGGCACCGGCCGACTCGGCCTCTTCTTTCGCGGCCGACCTGACGTCGTAGGCGCGAACCTTCGCTCCGAGTCGCTTCGCGGTTGAAATGGCCTGGAGGCCGGCGACGCCGACTCCCATGACCAGCACCTTCGCCGGACGAATCGTCCCGGCGGCGGTCGTGAGGAGTGGAAAGAACCGGTCGAAGTAGGTCGCGCCGGCGAGCGCGGCACGGTAGCCCGACACCGTCGCTTGCGACGAGAGCGCGTCCATGTACTGCGCACGAGAAATCCTCGGCAAGAGATCAAACGAAAGGGTCGTGATGCGCCGATCGTTGAGCGCCTTCACAATGTCTAGGGCCAGCATCGGCGAAAGGAACGAGAGATGCAGTGAACCTTCGGGCAGTTGAGCGCTTTCGCCGACCGTCGGTGGATTCACCCGCAGGTTGACGTCACCCTTGGGAGCGTCGCTGATTGAGGCGCCCACGGCCTGGTAGGACTCATCGGTGAAGTGTGCGAGTTCACCGGCCCCGCGCTCGACCTCGACCTCCCAGCCGTCGGCGACCAACGTCTTCACCGCGTCCGGAGTGAGAGCGACCCGCGTTTCGCCCGTGCGGGACTCCTTGAAAAGCGCAATTTTCATACCACGTTTCTAGCAGCCGGATACAAAAATTCCGACGGACTAATGACCCAAGATGTCCCGATCCGCTTTGTGAACATTCAAGCGACCAACGAACCATGGCGAAGGCGGGCTGCGTGGGTGTCACAAGACGGGAGTAGAAGAGGTCTATGAAATCATTCGTCGCCAACGTGAGGTCGCCCGTCGGGGTATGGAGCATCGAGGGCACCGAGGAAGGAGTTCTGCACATCCACCTTCCTCACGACGCGTTGCGCGCGTCGAAAGGTGCAGCGCCGGGGCCCGTCGCCAAGGCCGCCCAGCAGTTGACGGAGTACTTCGATGGC
>DATCFS010000139.1:0-2266 GCA_036509375.1 Acidimicrobiales bacterium | reverse complement strand
TCGTGGTGGTCGTTGGTGAGGCCGAAGAGATCGTTGTCGTCACGGAGGGTGACGACGTCGTTGTCGTGGTCGAAGCACTCGTCGTTGTCGTGGAGGCGGTCGTGGTCGTGGTGACCGGTGGCGTCACGGCACTACACGTTGACGTCGTGATGGTGTTGTCGTCCAAGGTGACGGCGCCATTTCGAGCGAGCGCGCGCCCCTGCAGGGTCGCTCCCGTGTTCATGGAAATTGACGTGAGCGCGAGAATCGTCCCGACAAAGGAACTCGTCGTACCGAGCGTCGCCGAACTCCCGACCTGCCAGAACACGTTGCACGCACGCACGCCGCCCGAGAGCACGACGGTGCTCCCGGAGTTCGCCGTCAACGTACTGACGGCCTGAAAGATGAACACGGAGTTGGCGTCGCCGACGAGCGTGACGGTGCCCGTGAGTGACATCCCCGAACTGGCCGAGTAGACGCCGGGACTCAGTGATTGGCCACCGAGATCGCTGTTCATGACGGCCGTCGTCGGTGCGGCGAGCACTTGGAGATAGGCCGCCGTCACACTGTCGGACGCCACGTTGGCAGCACCCCCCGTTGGCCCGCCCACGTTCTGCGTCCCTCCGACGGTGCCGGGAGGGAATCCCGTTACGGCCGTGCCCGGATAGAGATCGAGGTTACCGTTCATTGTCGTGGGCCCCGTATTGGTGACGGTGGTGCCAGCGGCGACCGAGGCGGCGGCGGCGGTGCCGAGAGTGGGCGCGGTGGCGGCGAAGGCCGGCGAGGCGGCGAAGGCGAGGGTGAGTGAGCCACTCGCTAACGTCACGAGACCCAATCGGCGAAGTCGACTCGTACTGCGGGGGTGGTACTTCATGTACTGCTCCTCTAAGAATTAACAACGACGATGACGAAATCACCGTCATCTCTGACGACCAACTTTTTCGGTCGTACTGGTGATCGGTACAACTTTCAAATCTCGGCCACCAACAGCACGGCCGTTGAACGGTGAGACCGCGTCGTGGCGTACGAACGCGCAGTACCGGTCAATCGAAAGAGAGGCTTCTTGCGCCACGTTCACGTGGACCAAGAGACGTCGCTACGACGCGCGAATTGAACGCATCAAGGTACGCAGACAACGCATCTCCCCAACAGGCGAGGCGTCGAGCCCGAACGGGCGACTGGCCTAGTGGCCGTCCGACCCAAGTTAGGCGTCTCACAAATAACCGAGAAGTCAATTTCAACTCCCAGAACGATTTTACGCGCCTGCGGCACGTGGACGACCGCAACTACCCCAACTTCTGCCCGTGTTCGTGACTACTTCGCGACTACGGCGAGAGGCTTCGCGCCTTATCCCTGATGGACGCGCGTTTCGATCCCTTTACGCGAGCGAAAGGAATCCGGACGTGATGCACAGTCCGAATGCGTCAATCACGAGAAAACCCACGATGAGAGTGATGACGACGAAGCGCGTACCGCGTCCTCGCACGTAGTACGAGGGTGTTGGCATGTACCAGTTGGGCAAGAGTCCCGGCGTGCGACTCACACCACCGTCCCACGCGACGGCGTCGTCATCAAGGGAGAGATTCGGTTCGGCGGCCATCGCTAATGCCGTCAACTCCTCGTCGGTGAACGGCGGCGCCGTCCTCTCACCACGTGGTCCTTCAAAAGAACTGCGTTTCATCGCAACCTCCTTCGTCCTACCAAGCGTAGGTGTCAAGCAGTCTGCGCAGTCGCCGGGGCGTTACAGCCAGCCTTACTGGCCCAGTTTCGAGGCCAGGCCCGCGAGTCCTCCCAGACCGCCGCTGCTGGCGTTGTTGCCCTCTGGCAGGTAGGGAATCATCGCGTGCGCGAGGCCAGGCAGCGTCATCGTCTGGAGGTGCACCTTGCCCGGTCCGGTCAGCTTCGCGAGGAAGATCGTGTCCGCACCGAACAACATGTTCTTGATGCCCTTCACCATCTGAATGTCGAGCGTCACCTTGGCCTCGAACAGTCCGATGTGGCCGGGGTGCACCATCATTGATTCACCGGCCGCCAACTCGTAGGTCACGAGTTCGCCCGAGAGTTCGATCCAGGCCGTTCCCTCGCCCGAAATCTTTTGGAGAATGAAACCGTTGCCCGAGAAGATGCCCACACCGAGTTTCTGCTGGAATCCAATGTTGAGTGTGACGTCGGGCGTGCTTGCGAGATAGCCATGGCGCGACACCATGTACTCGTTCTGCGGATCGACGTGAATGGGCATGATGCGACCGGGAAGTTTTGCGGCGAAGGCCACGGTTGAGTTGTCACT
>DATCFS010000138.1:0-9978 GCA_036509375.1 Acidimicrobiales bacterium | reverse complement strand
GAGGGGGTGAGCACCCGACTGTGAACAAGAAAAATGGGACTCACCTCCTTAGGCCGCGCTGCGACAGCGCTTGAATATTCTCAGTGCGAAGAGTAGTCGAGCGGATCTCGGATTTTAATATCGGTGGAGAAGTCGCGGCACCGAAAGGCAACAAGAATTCGGCAGTTCGCCAGGTCGCTCGTCTCGAACTACCATATTCGTTCGAAGCGGCATACGTTGAAGTGACCAATCGGTGCGAGCGCTAAACGCGGATCCTTTGCGGACAGCTCTCAACTCTCCTGGATCTTTGGATGAGACCGTTACACGCACTTTGCGTCTAGGCGGTGGGTCGCGGCCCCGCATTCTCACCTGGCTCTCGCCTACCCGAGCTGGATGAGGCCGACTTGAAAGGCCATGACCACCAATTGAGTGCGATCACGTGCGCCAAGTTTGGACAGGATACGGCTCACGTGTGTCTTCACAGTGGCAACGCTCATATGCAATAGCTCGGAAATCTCGGCGTTGGAGTGGCCCTGAGCAACCGAGACCATGACTTCTCGCTCCCGATCAGTGAGCACGTCGAGTTGCTTTAGAGACGGTGGCGCACCATTCGGTCGTGCAGCAAACTCGGCAATGAGCCGCTTCGTTACGCTTGGAGCCAAGAGTGCTTCGCCGCCGGCAATGACTCGGATGGCGTTCAGCAAATCCTCCGGCGGCGTGTCCTTCAGTATGAATCCGCTGGCACCCGAGCGCAACGCCTCGTACACGTACTCATCGAGATCGAACGTTGTCAGCATCAAGATACGCGCGTCACGCCCGGAGGCTGAGTTCGAGATTAGACGAGTTGCTTCGAGCCCGTCCATCTTGGGCATGCGAACGTCCATCAACACGACGTCGGGTCGAGCAAAGCTCACCAAAGCGACGGCCTCTTCACCGTTGCCGGCCAGTCCGACGACCTCGAGATCTGGTGCCGAATTGACGAGCACCTCGAAGCCTGCACGTATCAGCGCCTGGTCGTCGACGATGGCGACGTGAATCATCAGAGAGCCTTGGTCGGCAGTCGTGCGAGTACGCGGAAGCCTCCATCGGGCAGATGGTCCGCGCTCAAGGTTCCATCAAATGCGAGTGCGCGTTCGGTCATTCCGATGATGCCATGGCCGTCTTCCGATTCGAGTTGAACTCGACTTCCACTTCGCCCGATGGATCCGAATCTCTTCGCGACGCTGTTGTTCTTCACCTCAACCGCGATCTCGCCGGTTTGGAAGGAGATTTTCACCGTCGTGGTCGCAGCGCGTGCATGCTTCACCACGTTGGTGAGTGCCTCTTGAACAATTCGATACACCGCAAGCTGTAGACCCGTGGACAGCGACGGGACACGCCCTTCGACGATCAGGTCTACTCTGACGCCCGCGGCGCGAACCCCGCCGACGAGCGTCTCGAGGTCGTCCAAGGTCGGTGTGGGCGCCCGGTCGGCGCCGGAATCGCGTCGACGCAGCACACTCAGTACTCGCCGCAATTCGTCGAGCGCGGAACGACTCGTCGTCTCGACTGCGAGCAGGGCTCTTCGGGCCTCTTCGGGCTGGTCGTCCATAACGTGTCGTCCAACGCCAGACTGGATGGCGATCACACTCAGGCTGTGGGCCAGGACATCGTGGAGCTCTCGGGCGATTTCGAGGCGCTCCTCAGCGATTGCGCGATTTACCCCTTCAATTTCCAGTCGCTGGCCCTCTACCGCTTGTTCGCCGAGGCCGCGGAGATAGACGCGCCGAGTGCGGATGCTGTCCGCGATGAACCACACTGCGATCAGAAGCAAGAGATTGGCGCTGGAGTTTCCATCTCCTCGTCCATTTAGGACGCTCACGAGAATGGATGCTCCGACGGCCCCCTCCACCGCGACTAGGACCTTCAACGACTGCCGCCGTGGATAGGTCGTCGTCACTGTGTACAGAGGAAGCGCGATGAAGGGAACCGGCGGCACCGACTGTCCAATCATCGTGACGACTACAACGGCGACTGTCGTCAAAGCCAGAACCGTCAGCGGCCATCTACGTCGAAACGCAAGTGGAACCGTGACGACGAGGTACAGAGGAATGAGTAGATACTTCGAATCGGCGAGCGGAGCAGGTTCGACGTGGCGCGGAAGGTAGAAGATGTGCCCCATCGCCCCCACGATCAAGAGAATCGTGAGGGCGACGTCCAGTCGCATCCATTGGGTCTTTGTAATTCGCGCGAGCCACGGCGGTCGGTGGAGTTCGTCCGAAGGTGATGGCGTGGCCATGGTTCGACGCTACTGACTGTTCGCGCACCACGCATTCATCGCAAGTGTGGAGCTCCAGTACAACTTTCGGATGTTCAGAAGCAGCATCAGAGCGAGGGATCTGCAACTTCCGATCCAGCGAGAATTGGACCCGAGGCTGATGACTTTGTCGGCGGGTTCTTGAATACTTGATCTCGTACCACCACCTCAGCGGGGCGTTGAGGTGCCCGTTCGAAACAAGGAGATGAAGACATGATCGAAGTGCACGGAGTTACCAAGCGATACGGTGACAAGTTCGCAGTGAGGAATTTGAGCTTTGACGTTAAGGAAGGCGTGGTCACCGGTTTCCTGGGGCCCAACGGGTCGGGCAAGTCGACCACCATGCGGATGATCATGGGCCTCGACACGCCCAGCGAGGGATTGGCCACAATCAACGGTAAGACCTATCGAGAACTCAACGTTCCGCTCCGCGAAGTGGGTGCCCTCCTTGAAGCCAAAGCGATCCATCCCGGTCGCAGCGCGTTCAACCACCTGTGGTACCTCGCTCAATCCAATGGCATTCCCTATTCTAGGGTCGACGAGGTCCTGGACCTAGTGGGTTTGGCCGACGTGGCGGGCAAGCGAGCGGGAAAATTCTCCCTGGGCATGGGTCAGCGGCTCGGCATTGCCGCGGCCTTGCTCGGTGACCCGGGCGTGCTTCTCTTTGACGAGCCGGTCAACGGTCTCGACCCCGAGGGCATTCTCTGGGTCCGCAATCTCCTTCGGGGACTCGCCAGCGAGGGCCGCACGGTCTTCGTCTCCAGCCACCTGATGAGCGAGATGGCGCTCACCGCGGATTTCCTGGTGGTCATCGGTCGGGGCCAGTTGATTGCGGCGGGTTCGGTGACCGAATTCATCGCCAAGAGCTCCGGCAAGTTCGTTCGAGTTCGGTCTCCTCAGATCGATCGACTCTCCGCGCTTCTAGTTGACGCCGGCGCGGTCGTCGTCCAAGAAGATGACGGGGCCCTAGCGGTCAGCGCCCTCTCGGCCGAAACCATTGGAACTCGCGCGGGCGATGCGGGCATCCGTCTCTACGAGCTGTCTCCTCAGATGGCGTCGTTAGAGGAGGCCTTCATGGAACTCACACAGGACAGCGTGGAGTTCCACGGCCTCGCAGCGGACCACCCCGCTCTGCACACGACCGAAATTCTCTCCCAACCGCTCGCTGCAAGAAAGTAGATCAATCATGTCCATGACAATGAACCCAACGGCGCAGACGCTCCGTCCGCGCCTTCGAACCGCCAATCTCCTCCGATCGGAGTGGATCAAGATGCGAAGCGTTCGATCCACGATGTGGACGTTGATCGCCATGACGGTGGTCACGGTCGGCATCGGCGTTATCGTCTGCCTTTCGGTCTCGAACAGCTGGAGGACCTTGTCCCTCGGCGATCGTCTCACCTTCGATCCGACGGGACTCTCGCTGAAGGGACTGCTGTTCAGCCAGTTGATCGTCGGTGTCCTCGGAGTGCTTATTATGAGCGCCGAGTACAGCACGGGCACCATTCGTTCGACACTGGCGGCGGTGCCCAATCGTCGCCGAGTGCTCGCGACGAAGGCTGCGGTCTTCGCGGCGGTCTCGCTGGTGGCTGGGGAGTTACTTTCGTTCGGCGCCTTCTTCGCGGGCCAGTCCTTGCTCGCAAGTCCGGCACCACACGCAATCCTCTCTCAGCCTGGCGTCCTCCGCGCCGTCGTGGGCGGCGGACTTGTCCTCATGATTTTGGGACTGTTAGCTATGGGCATCGCCACGATCATTCGTCACTCGGCGGGAGCCATTACCACATACATAGGAGCGATACTCGTGATCCCGATCATCGTCCAGACCCTGCCGTCGTCGATCAGCCACCCGATTATGAAGTTCATGCCGTTGCAGATCACTAACGTAATGACGTCTGTCCGCCCCGGTCTCAATCTCGGGACCGCCTTCAGCCCCTGGATCGGCTTCACTGTCCTGTGCGGGTACGCCGCCATCTCACTCGGCGTTGCTGGGTGGTTGATGGTGCGACGCGACGCGTAGGCGCGCGACCGAAATATGTAGGAGTGTAGGGTTTGTTATCTCCGCCTCGAGAATCGTCAACCGAGCCCAAAACCGGCCGCCGAGATGTGGCATTTCGGAACAGAATCAGTTGCCAAAGTTGGGGTGAAGTGCCGTGACTCTTCGTCATCCATCGAGAAATCGGCGCTTTTGAGGGGGACTGCTTACGCTTTAGGTGACAAGTTTCTCTCACTGTCTTAGGCCGCTTGCAGTGCTTCGTCAAGGGCCTCGAACACAGTTGGTGTCATCTTGCCCAGCGCGCGCTGACGGCGACGGCGGTGATAGGTCGGTTCAATCCAGGTGACGATCGCGAGACGCAACTCTTCTCGCGTCTCCCATCGTTGATTGTTCAACACGTTCTTCTGCAAGAGCGCGAAGAATGATTCCACGGCCGCGTCGTCGTCACCTCAAACAACAGCAGTCCCATCTTTCGAGGACTGTCGAATCCAGTCGACTTAGGAACCACCAACCTGCTCCGAGTAAGACCGGACTAAATCCGTAGTAATAATTCTGCTTCGAACATAAGAAACAACTATGAACGTGTAATCGCCCCAGTACGTTCGCAATGTGGTCACAAAGGTTGATCATGTTACTACTTGGTAGGTGGCCTTGTTCTCTCTCAATTACGCGTGGAATGAGTTGCGACGACGACTCGGTCGAACGGTAGTCACGGCGATTGGACTCGCCGCAGGCGTTGGCCTAGTGATGGGGATCATCGGTGTGTCGCAGGGATTGAGCGACGCCCAAAACAAGGCTCTCTCGCCGCTCAACTCAGTGGGTACTGACATCATCGTGACGCGAACGGTAGCTCCTACGCTCTCAACCGCCACGACGACCACGACGACTCCCTCCAACAGGTTTGGCGGTGGCGGTGGCGGTGGCGGCTTCTTCGCCGGGCAGGGTGGGTCCTCACTTAACTCCTCAGATTCCGCCGCGCTCGCCTCAGCGAACTCCTCGGTGATCACCGATCTGGCGAAACTCGGACCGGCCGGCACCAAGTACATCCACGACTTCTTCGTTGCCGGAACACTGATCACATTCCCTTCCCAAGCGGTGAGCACCGTCTCAAAAGTGAAGGGTGTGACCAGTGCCGTCGGAGCCTTGTCGCTCGACGCCCTGCACGAAACCGGCACGGTGCCAAAGATCACGGCTTCAATCAAGACCGGTGGTCAAACGATCTCGACGACCGTCAAGGCACCCGTGCTAACGGCGGCCCAGCAAGCGGCCGAACGTACCTGTATTCAGTCTGTCATTACCAAGCAACTCGGCACTACACCAACGACGATTCCCAGTTCAGGTTCGGGGGGATCAAGTGGCGGCGGGAGATTTCGATTTGCCCCCGGTTCGACCGCCGCGTTTACCAAGTGCCTCACTCCAGCCCAGAAGGCTTACCAGCAGAACGTAACCGTGCCAGAGCAAACGATCAACAAAGTCCTGAACGCTCCGACCACCAACACGAAAACCTCCACCTATACAGTCGCCGGTGTGAACCCCGCAAACACAACGTCGGGACTCGTCACGAAGGCGCAGTTGGTGAAGGGCAATTGGCTGTCGTCAACACCTTCAGTCGCCAAATCCCAGGTTCTGGTCACGACCGCCTACGCGTCACAAAAGGGTCTGCAGGTCGGGGAAACGCTCACAATCAACAAAGTCGGCTACAAGATCGTGGGCTTGGTCAATCCCACGTTGACAGGTGACGTCTCCGATGTCTATTTTAGCCTCTCAAATCTTCAGTCGCTCTCTACTAACACGAATCGCATCAATGAGGTGCTCGTGTCGGTGGCCAACGCGAAGGACGTGAAAGCGGTTGCCAAGGCCATCAAGGCGGCCCTTCCCGGAGCGACGGTTCTCACGTCGGCGTCGCTGGCCGATCAGGTAACGGGAAGCCTCTCGAACGCTCGCAAGCTCGCTAACGACCTGGGCGCAGCACTCGCCCTGGTGGTGCTCTTGGCCGCATTTCTCATCGCGGGTCTGTTGACGCTTTCAAGCGTCTCAAAGCGTGTGCGCGAGATTGGTTCGCTGCGGGCTATCGGTTGGTCACGTCGTCGCGTGGTTCGCCAGATCATGGCCGAGACTTTGGGTATTGGTGTCGTGGGCGGAATTATCGGCATTGCCGTGGGGGCCGTGATCTGCCTAACCATAGGGGCGGTTGGTCCAGCATTGAGCGTCACGAGCACAGGTCTCGCCGTGGGCGCTTCGAAAGTCAGCGGACTGTTAGGACAAACAACTTCAGCAACGGTGGCGAGGACCGTTCACCTCACCGCACCGATTCATCCCCTCACGATCGTGATCGCGTTCGCCGGAGCACTTCTCGGTGGCCTAATTGCCGGCACCGTGGGTGGCTGGCGAGCCGCTCGACTCTCTCCGGCGTCCGCTCTCCGAGACCTCGGCTGAACACCTCTTCCAACGAAAGGCAATGAGCATGACTCAGGTTCAAATTGACGAGAACCGGGAATCGGCCCCGGGAGCCCCTCTCTATGAGTTGAAGGGGGTGACCCGCACCTTCACCAAAGGAGGCGTAACGGTAAACGCTCTGCGCGGCATCGATTTGGAGATTGCGCGCGGAGAGACGGTCTCACTTGAGGGGCCGAGTGGCTCGGGAAAGACGACGCTTCTGCAGCTCCTCGGAGCGCTCGACTCGCCCACCTCAGGAGTGATTCGCTTCGCGGGACGATCTCTTGAGGCCGAAACGGATCGCGTATTGACCGACATTCGCTCGAAAGAGATCGGCTTCGTGTTCCAGCAGTTCAACCTAATACCTACGTTGAGCGCCGAAGAGAACGTAAGCATCGCCATGGTGCCGCAAGAACCTTCTCACGAGAAGCGCCTAGCCCGCGCCAGCGAACTCCTCGGTCAGGTCGGCTTAGCCCATCGACTCGGTCACCTGCCGTCGCGCCTATCCGGAGGGGAGCAGCAGCGAGTGGCTATCGCCCGAGCCTTGGCCAATTCGCCGGAAGTCATCATCGCCGACGAGCCCACGGGCAATCTCGACTCCACTAACGCAGGCGAGTTTTTGGCTCTGCTGGACGACCTCCAGCAGCAGTTCGGCGTGACAATTATCATCGCCACGCATGACGACAATGTTGCCTCCCACACCCAGCGCAGAATTCGCATCCGCGACGGAGCCATCGCGGCTGACTATTTGAGTTGATACGACCCGGGGTGTTCGCCTCGGCTCACGCGCACGCGTGGGCGGCGAACGAGTTCGTATGACGACTCAGCTATCCGAGTTCGGGAGAGTGTTCATCTCGTTTCGTCCAGCGATCAACGGAAGACAGCTCAGGCGACTCGTCCACTTTCTCGAGCCCTTGACAAAAGAGCCTTCTTCATCCGTCGGCACCGGACTGATGAGATGATTGCGTCTTTCGGGCCGCGGTCAACCCAAATCGGTCTTCTGTCGAAAGCGCAATCAGAATGGACGACCCCGACCACTCCGTACACGTCGAGCCAAGTGAGGATTGTTGGATCTGGTTATCGACGGAGTGATCGAGGGCGTTGAGGGGATGTGGCAAGCAATTGCGCGGAATAACGTCAATTGGGTGTCGAGTTCATCCTCGATGGTTAGAGCATCCTTTCGAAAGTAGTTCTTCGAAATCCTGACAAGTCAGTGTCAATCAGATCCAAAAATCCCTTAATCAAGCTGTAAGAAGTCGAGTTATGAATTCAGCGTCGCTGACGCAAACGCAAGTCCAAGCGGTTCGATCGTTGAATTAGGGGCTCTGAAACGCAGCGGCGGCGACCTTCATGAATGCCTATGGAGTCGAACGATAAGCGACGTTCAACGCCTCGGCCCCGTGAGGAGGGTCGGCTGACCAGCGCCAGCGGGAGCCAAGATCTGGCCAATGAATTCCCGACTGAACATGATCGGATGGCACTGCAGTGCACCGTCGAGCAGCCACCGTGGCTGCCCAAGACCTCGCGACCAGACGTTTCCTACGACTTAAGCGTCGTCGCAATCGAAGGTGGTTTTGCCTGACCGCGCAGACGCGGTGACCTCCCTCTCACAGTTCACTATCAGAATACTGATGCAATTCGTCGCTCGGGCGCTTTCATGGAGCTGCCAATTGGCTACTCGCGAGTAAGCACCGGCGTCGGAGGCCGACATGACGGTCCGCAACCTCGCACTGGAGGATCTCCAATCAGTAGTACGGCCACCCATCCTTCAGTCTCGGCGCCACGGACGGTTGCGTCCGCCAGGATTGTGTATTTTAACCTGGTTAGCTCGCGCATGACCGCAGATTGAAGTTAGACGATTTCGTAGGCTCGCTACATGGTGGAGGGTCTCCAGTGGGGGCAAGCACAAGTGCATTTGAATGCACAGTCCATTGCTTACGCAACGATCCAAAAGTACTTCTTACGGTTGTCGTGCGATGGCGTCGAGAATGGCCGCAACGCGAATTGAATCTGCACTAGACACAATCCAGCCACTGTCGCCGTCAATTACTCCGCTGACATTTTCCACCATCTCTACAAAAGCGTTTGTGACAGGGAATTCTTCAAGCACATCGTTGACCAGAAGGGAACTGGTTTCATTCCATGTTGTGAAGGACTCACCGACTTCAGTGCTGATCCGCCCGCGAGACCCTTGAACAATGAACTGTTGATGGCTCGGTAAGGCAAATGAACTTACCGAGTGTGCAGTGATGTTGTTGTTGATGCGCACTCGGAGATCAGTAGTCAAGTCAATGCCCGTTGGCCCGATTGTGCGTTCTAGTTGAGTAATTGTGAGATCAGAGGCGCCCTTTGTGAGTGCGACCCACGCGTGCGCTTGGTAACAGCCCACATCAAGTAATGCTCCACCACCCATTGATGGACTGAGTCGATAGTTGTCGGTCATTTCAGAGGCGAATGTGAAAGCAGTCTCGATGTGCTCGACGTCTCCGATTTCCCCACTGGTAACCAGGTGAACCAAGCGAGCAAAACGTGGATGCCATCTGCCCCACACTGCTTCAACAAGTAGTCGACCGTTGTGCGCAGCAGAATTAAACATGGCCGCTGTTTCAATGGAACTTAATCCAAGGGGTTTTTCACAGAGAACATGCTTGCCGGCCTCGAGCGACTTCGTCACCCATTCAATATGTTGACTGTTCGACAAACTTATGTACACGGCATCAACACGTTCATCGGCCAAGAGGTCGTCATATGTTGCGTGAACTCGTTCAGGTTCAAGCGTCGCAGACCGTTGCTCGTCGCGGCTGGCGACGGCATATAAGGTTGCTCCGCGCGAAGTGTGAACGGCGGGGGCTAGGCCACGACTGGCAACAAATCCAGCGCCAAGGAAGCCCCAATTAACAGCCACCTGCTACGACCGACGAAGCACTGGTGTCACTGGCAATGCATTTTGCATGGCTGACTGTTCGGCAGCTTGCATAATTGCCACAACATTGCGAGATTGCAATGCATTAACTTCCATAGGAAATCCATTGTGAATGTACTCGACAATTGAGCGATGGAATTCGTGCGGTTCTAGCGGTCGTAATTGCGCGATACGCGAAGTTCCGTCAACGTGATGCACGGTCAATATTGCGGGTAAGTCGGCGACCGCTGGTTCACCCGCGGGATCCCAATCACCAACGATTGCGCCTTCGGTACCCAGCACATAGAACTTTGGCTTACGAGCGGCAGCGAGATCGGAATGAACAAAAGTTGCTTGCTTGCCGGACGCAAATGT
>DATCFS010000137.1:0-5578 GCA_036509375.1 Acidimicrobiales bacterium | reverse complement strand
CGACCCCGCACTCCGGGCAGACCAAGTGAGCGAAGCAGGCACTCTCGCCACCCTCGTCGTTGGGGTGCTCCTCCGTCGTCACTGAGGTCCACTCCCACGCGAGGAGCGAAGGGGACTTATTGCGCGGTTAACGGAACTCTTCTTGCATGAGGGCGAGCTCGGCGGAGCCGGGGCACAGTGATTCGTAGGGGACCTTGGCGAGCGCCGTCGCGGGCGTACCGTTCAATTCGTGAATCTCCGCCGCCGTCTCGTCGACGTACAAGAGACCGGTGACGATCTCGCCGCGTTCTTGGCGTTCACGGATATACGTCTCAACCTTCAATCGGTCGTGGGGGTCGTAGCCGTCGGGTACCGAGCGAAAGCGCACCACGCTGCCGTCGTGCATCGTGACCTCGATGGCGCCATCGTTGGGGATCTTCGCTCGGATCTCGGTGCGAATCGGGACGAAGTCCGTCTCCACTTCCTTCACCTCGTGCGCACGCATGAACTTGTAGCTCTTGGTTGATCCCTCGTGGTCGTTGAACGTCACGCAAGGGGAGATCACGTCGATGAGGGCGAAGCCGTTGTGCGCGGCGGCGGCCTTCAAGATGGGGACGAGCTGTTCTTTATCGCCCGAGAAACTTCGTGCGATGAACGTCGCGCCGAGACTGAGTCCCATCGTGACCGGGTCGATGGGAGCGAGCAGGTTGGGCTCACCCTTCTTCGGTCGCGATCCAATGTCGGCCGACGCCGACATCTGGCCCTTGGTGAGTCCGTAGACACCGTTGTTCTCGATGATGTACATCATCTTCACGTTTCGTCGGATGCCGTGCATGAGGTGACCGAGACCAATGGAGAGTGAGTCGCCGTCGCCCGAGATGCCGATGTAGGTCAGTTCACGATTGGCGGCGATGGCGCCGGTCGCGATGGGCACCATTCGACCGTGAGCCGAATTGAAGCCGTGGGCGCCGCGAACGAAGTAGGTGGGCGTCTTCGACGAACAGCCAATTCCGCTCAATTTGGCAATGTTGCGCGGTTGAATCGAGAGTTCCCAGAAGGCGTGCACGATCGCGGCCGTGACCGAGTCGTGTCCGCAGCCCGCGCAGAGCGTCGACATGGCGCCCTCGTAGTCGCGGATCGTGAGGCCGAGCTCGTTCTTCGGTAGTGGGGCGAGCGGGATGAGTGGTTTCGTGATTGACGGCATGTCAGTTCTCCAACTTCGTTAGAACGTGGTCAACGACCTGCTGGGCGCTGAGCGGAAAGCCTCCGTAGTTAAGGACGGCGTCCATCTTCTCGATGTTGACGCCCGTCTCGATGCTGATGAGCGATCGAAGTTGCCCGTCGCGGTTCTGTTCCACCACGAAGCAGTGCTCGTGCTCTTCGACGAACTGGCGGACAATGGGCGTGAAGGGGAAGCCGCGCACGCGCATGAAGTCGCACGGCACGCCGGCGTCACCCAGTTGATCGAGGGCTTCGCGAACCGCGAGGTCACAACTTCCAACCGTGATTACGCCGATCGTTGCGTTCTCACGTCGCTCAACGACCGGCTCGGGTAGGTGCGCGGCCGACGCGGCGTGCTTCAACTTCAAACGGTCGACAACTTCTTGGTAGACCGGCGGGCTCTCGGTGTAGTGACCAAACTTGTCGTGGCCCGATCCGCGAATGAAGTACGCGCCCTTCTCATCCGAACCGGGCAGCGTGCGCGCGGCGACGTAGTCCTCGTTCTCGGCGTTGTAGCGGAAGAACTCGGACATGTGGGTGAGGTCCTCGTCGGTGAGCGTCGGTCCGCGGTCCCAGACGTAGGCGTCGTCCCACGTCAGTGACGGTACGACCCAGTCGTTCATGCCAATGTCGAGGTCGCTCATGAGGAACACGGGCGTCTGGAACGTCTCGGCCAGGTCGAAGGAACGGACCGTGAAGTCGAAGCACTCGTTGGGGTTGGCGGGAAACAACAAGATGTGCTTGGTGTCACCGTGGCTGGCGTAGGCGCAGAGCATGATGTCCGCCTGCTGGGTGCGCGTGGGCATGCCCGTTGAGGGACCGGTGCGTTGGACGTCGACGATGACCGCGGGGATCTCGGTGTAGTAGGCCAGTCCCAACAGTTCGTTCATGAGCGAAATCCCCGGGCCCGACGTCGAAGTGAAGGCCCGCGCACCGCTCCAACTCGCACCGAGCACCATGCCGATGGCGGCGATTTCGTCCTCGGCCTGGATGATGAGGTAGTTGTTCTTGTAGGTTGCCGGGGCGTTGGGATCGTCGTTCGCCACTACTTCCCGTCGATATTTCGCGCAGAGTGAGATGAAGTTGTCCATGACGGCCGTCGCCGGTGTGATGGGGTACCAACCGGCGACGGTCGCGCCGGCGTAGAGCGCACCCAACGCCGTAGCGAGGTTGCCGTTGATCAAGATTGCGCCGTCGTTGGCACTCATTGACGCAACGTGGAAGGGAAGTGGGCAGTCAAAGTGCTCCGCGGCGTAGTCGAAGCCCAGACGAAGTGCTAACTGGTTGGAGTCGCGCAGCGCGGCGTTACGAGCGAAGGTCTCGGTGAGCAGGTCGGCCACCAGATCGACGTCGATGCCCGTGAGGGCAACGATCGCGCCGGCGTAGGCGATGTTCTTCATCAAGATCCGTTCGCGCGGCGCCCGGAAGTTCTCGAGGCATATCTTGGCGAGCGGGATGCCGAGGAAGGTGACGTCGTCGCGCGTGAGATCGGGGTCGAGGGGCCACGACGAGTCGTAGATGACGTAACCACCGTGACGCACGTCACGGATGTCCTGGGCGTAGGTCTGCGAGTTCATCGCGACGACGAGGTCGTAGTCGAGGGCCCGCGCCGTATACCCGGATTTGTTGACGCGGATCTCGTACCACGTGGGCAGGCCTTGAATGTTGGAGGGGAAGAGGTTCTTCCCGGAAACCGGGACGCCCATTCGGAAAATCGCTTGCATGAGGAGACTGTTGGCGCTGGCCGACCCGGTGCCGTTCACGTTGGCGAGCTTGATGGAAAAGTCGTTCACCTGCGTGACGGTGTCGAGCGCGTTGTCGATGGCCATCGTCTACCTCCCGGCGCCGCTCGGGGACATCGCCCCAATACGGATGAAGTTCGAACTGGCGGCGTAGGGGATCTGCAGGTCGAAGAGTTCCATATCCCACGCCGCCGTCGGGCACCGCTCCGCGCACAGACCGCAGTGCACGCAGACGTTCTCATCCTTCACCATCACCCGTCCCGTTTGGGGAAGGGCGTCGGAGACGTAGAGCGCCTGGGTGAGGTTGGTGGCCGGCGCCGAGAGTCGCGTTCGAAGGTCCTCTTCGGGACCGTTGCTCGTGATCGTCAGGCACTGCACGGGACAGATGTCAATGCAGGCGTCGCACTCGATGCAGGCCGGCGCGTTGAAGGCCGTTTGCACGTCGCAGTTGAGACAGCGCTGCACTTCGCGCACGGTCTGTTCAACGCTGAAACCGAGTTCGACCTCGAGGTCGAGCGACTCGAATCGCTTCGTGAGTTCGACGTGGGACATCTTTTGTCGGGGCGACGGGTTGTAGTCGTTGTGGTAGCTCCACTCGTTCATGCCCATCTTCTGGCTCACGAGGTTCATGCCCATGGGAAGACGATCAGTCAACGGAACGTCCGTGCAGAGATTGTTGATGGAGATGGCTGCTGCGTGACCGTGGGCGACGGCCCAGATGATGTTCTTCGGTCCCCACGCGGCGTCACCACCGAAGAAGACCCCCGAGAGAGTTGACTGCATGGTGACCGAGTCAACGACCGGCATATCCCACTCGCCGAACTCCATGCCGAGATCACGTTCGATCCAGGGGAAGGCGTTCTCTTGACCAATGGCGAGGATCACGTCGTCGCAGGGGATGACGACCGAACTGACCACCGTCGAATGGGCCGCACCGGCGTCCCACTCGAGCACGTCGAACTCCATGCCAACGAGCGCACCGTCCTCGATCACGAATCGCTTCGGGGCGTGGTTGACAATGATCTCGACCCCTTCCTCTTCGGCGTCATCGAGTTCCCAGGGCGACGCCTTGAAGTACTCGCGAGGTCGTCTGGCCATGACCTTGATGTCGAGGCCGCCGAGACGACGCGACGAACGACAGCAGTCCATCGCCGTATTGCCAACACCGATGATCAAGACGCGCTTGCCGATTTCGGTCACGTGACCAAAGGCCACCGACTCCAACCAATCAATGCCGATGAAGATGTGGGAGTCGACTTCGTCGTGGCGACCCGGGATGTCCAGTTCCTTGCCGCGTGGCGCGCCGACGCCGACGAAGATCGCGTCGAACTGTTCGTCGAGCAGCGAGCGAAGACTCGTGATCGGCGTGTTGTAGCGAACTTCGACGCCCATGTCCAAGATGACCTGCGTCTCGTCTTCGAGCACGTGATCGGGGAGTCGGAACTCGGGGATGTTGGTGCGCATGAGGCCGCCCGGTTTGGCGAACTGCTCGAACATGACGACCTCGTAGCCGAGCGGTAGAAGGTCGTTGGCGACGGTGAGCGCCGACGGGCCCGACCCAATGCACGCAATCCGCTTCCCGTTCTTTTCAGTGGGAATTGCGGGTAGGCGCTCGGCGATGTCGCCCTTCAGGTCCGCCGCGACCCGCTTCAAACGACAGATGGCGACGGGGCTGCCGTCCACGCGGTCACGTCGACAGGCCGGTTCGCACGGTCGGTCGCAGGTACGACCCAAGATGCCGGGGAAGACGTTCGATTCGCGGTTGAGCATGTAGGCGTCTTCGAATTCGCCCTGGGCGATCATTCGGATGTAGCCGGGAACATTCGTGTGCGCCGGACAGGCCCATTGGCAGTCGACTACCTGGTGGTAGTAACTCGGGTCTTGGACGTTCGTCGGCTCCACGCAGCGTTCTCCTTCAATAACACGACAAAGTCCCAGAGTGGTTGAAGTTCCGCAATGGGGCCCCAATGAACAATAGCCCTCCTTTTTCGGGTATTTAGTCCCACCACGCGGGTCATTCGGGTGCGATCGGACGTGGCGCTGTCCGTCGTCGTGGTGTTGGTGTCCGGCTCACCTGTCCCGTCATCGCGCAATCAAATCTGGCACAATGGCCTCACCAAATGAAGGGAAACCCATGACCGAAGAAGTTGACGACGGCCTGCCACCATTCGCCGATAGTGACGGTACCGGTGTCGCGCACCGTGTGCTCGGCGCCAATATGCCCGTACTCGAGGTGCAGTTGAAGTCCGGTCAGTCCGTCATCTCCCAAGGTGGGGAACTCTCGTGGATGTCGCCTTCGGTCACGATGACGACCCAAACGAGCGGCGCGGGCGGTTCGGGTGTCCTCGGCGTCTTGAAGCGGGCCGTCGCGGGCGGGTCGATCTTCATGTCCCTCTTCACGGCGTCCAGTGACAACTCAACCGTGGCCTTCGCCGCAAAACTTCCCGGTCGCATTATGCCCATTCACGTCGATCCGCAGAACGAGTACATGGTGTCGCGCCATGGCTACTTGGCGAGTACGCCGGACGTCACCCTCAACATTGGATTCCAGCAGAAGCTCGGCGTCGGTATCTTCTCGGGTAACGGTTTCATTCTCCAGAAGATCTCGGGCGAGGGAACGGCCTGGATCGAACTCT
>DATCFS010000136.1:0-11672 GCA_036509375.1 Acidimicrobiales bacterium | reverse complement strand
TAGTCGTAAAATGACCGAAGAAAAGTGGCAACGCCAACTACAACTAAGACGATCACAAAGAGCGTGGCGTGATGTTTTGACGTCCAAAAGCCACTGGGCTTATTAACCCCAACAAGAATGATGACGACGGCCACTGCTGCTCTAACAATGCCCACGAACAATGGCGACAAGACCCGCAAGGAACTTTTGATTGCACAAAACTACTCACCTCAGGTGCCACAAGCAGAGCGACGACGTTGCGACGCGGACTTGTCCCTCAGGAGATCCACCGATACATTGATCTTGACAATTTCATAGCGAGAATCGCGGGCATACTGCGGGCATACCACGGGCATATATGGGCATGTAACACGGGGCAACCGTGGTCACTCGTGGTCACGAATGGTTACTTTCAAACCCTTTCAATCAAAGGGTTTGAGACAAAATTCGTTGGAGCGGGCGACGAGAATCGAACTCGCGTTCTCAGCTTGGGAAGCTGATGTTCTGCCGCTGAACTACGCCCGCACAGACGTCCATCGTATCGCCGGAGCTAGCAGAGACCGAAGCCGTACTGACGTCTCTAGTGCTAGTACGAGGTCACGCAAGGGGCTGGCACCCTAGCAATTAGTGCCGCGAGAAGTCATGCTGGAACCGAATCTGGGGGAGGTCCATGCGCTCGATCGGAGTTGTCTTTCGCGCCGAACTTTCTCGCCGCTGGACATCGTGGCTGGCGCTGTCGCTCCTTGTCGCACTGATCGGCGGCACGGTGCTCGCCGGAACGTCGACCGCCCTCAGGACGTCGGCAGCATTTTCTAGTTTCACCAAACAGTATGGATACGACGCTGAAGTCTTCTCGTCGTCGCCGCTCCCAAACGGCTATTTCAATCTCCCTTTCGTTACGAAGGTGACCAAGGATTTGTACTACGGCAACGGCAACGGGTCTGCTCGGGGACAGTTCATCCCGAACGGGGACCTGAATGTAGAGGGCCTTCCGCTGTCGCACCTATCCTCGACCATCAAACTGTTGTCGGGCCGTCTCCCTACGAGGGTGCACGACGTGATCATCGGTCTTTCTCTCGAAGAGCAGTACGGGCTCCGCATTGGATCGCTCGTCACGGTGCCGCTGTACCGGAAGAGCCAAGGCCGCAAGGTGATCACGGGCAGTGCGTTCGTCGTTCCGCACGGTCCGGTTGTGCATTTTCGTGTCGTAGGCATCGAGGCGAGCGTCGATGACTTTCCGTCGAGCACGCCGAACTTTTCCATTTTCACCAGTCGGGCCTTTGATCGAACCACTGGGCGAACGGTGGTGCGACTAACGATCGACCATGTCCGGTTTCGCCACGGCCAAAATGACATGCCGACGGCGCAGCCCTACGTCAATCATCACCAGAACAAGGGATTCGTCTACCTACAAAATGAAGATTCCGGGTTGGCGACAGTGGGTCAATCCATTCAGCCTCAAGCGACGGGATGGTGGTTCTTCGCTCTCTTCGCGGTGCTCGCGGGACTGGCTTTGGTCGGTCAAGCGCTGTCGCGTCAGAGCCTCATCGAACGTGAGTCGTATCCCACGCTCTCCGCGCTGGGACTCCGACCTCGCCAACTATCGGGTCTTGGCCTTCTGCGGGCGGGCGCCATTGGAGCTGCCGGCGCAGTCGGCAGCGTGGTGCTCGCCTACGCGCTCTCGGATCTCACACCCGTTGGTGAGGCGAGGGCGGCCGCGTCCAATCTCGGTTTCGTGTTCAGCGGTGCGTTGTTTGGCGCAGGGGCGCTCCTCGTCGTCGCCGTCGTTGTTGCGTTGGCAATCGTGCCGTCGTGGCGCGCGGCTCAGAGCCGACGGGGCCAGAACGGTCGCGAAGTTCCCGCGGGCCACCGCAATGCCGTCGTGACGATGGTCGCAAAGACCGGGGCGCCGGCGAGCGTCGTCGTCGGTGTGCGAAATGCCCTCGATCGGGGGAGGGGCCGTAGCAGTGTGCCGGTCGTGACCGCCGTCATTGGAGCCACGGTTGCTGTCATTGCGCTCGTGGCGACGACGGTGTTCGGCGCGAGTTTGACCCATCTCGTTACCACGCCGCCCCTCTACGGTCAGAATTGGCAACTGGACTTGGGGAATCTGACCGGCCCCCAGTTGAACGCAGCGTTGGCCACGATGAATGCAGAGCCTGCGGTGACGAAGATCACGTGGGGATTCTCGGGGAAGTATCTCGAAGTCGGGACGACGCCGGTGGAGGGTATCTTCGTCACTGTCGCCAAAGGTGCAATGGCGTTCTCATTCGTGAACGGCCATCCGCCGCACGGCGACTCCGAGATTGTGCTCGGTTCGACAACGATGACCCAGGCAAAATTACACGTTGGGTCGACCGTTCGCGTTGCGATTATCAATAAAAGCGGTAGGACATTCCGGCACGATTTCCGGGTGGTGGGCACCGTCGTGTTGCCACCCACCTTCAGCAGTGGTGGTCTTGGCGTCGGTGCAGTGGTCCCCCTGCAGGCCGCGCTGCAGCTCGCCTGCGACGGCAGTCCACCTGTATGCAAGCAGAAGCTGCTGAAGTCGATCTCCGGTTGGGGTATGGCAGTAGGGATTGCGCCTGGTGGGGCGGGCCAGCGCACGTTACATCGACTTCAGCGCCGGTACTCCCAAGACGTCAACGTGTTGGGCGTGCCCGTCAATCTCGTCAACTTTGGACAGGCGGTGGACTTCCCGCTCCTGCTCGGTGTCACGCTGGCACTCTTCGGTGCTGCGACACTCGCGCACCTCCTCTTCGTCAGCGTGGCTCGACGTCGCCGTCAAGTTGCCCTCTTGAAAGTTCTGGGCTTCGTGCGACGCCAAGTCTTGGTGGCAACCTGCTGGCAAGCGGTGACCGTCGTGGCCGTCGGCTTGTTCTTCGGCGTACCCCTGGGAGTCGTGGCCGGACGCGAAGTGTGGCGACTCTTTGCGTCGCATCTCGGAGCGGTGCCGGTCGCTGTAATTCCCTTCGGGCTTATCGGTATCGTGTGCGCCGTGATTATTGTCGGTGGCGTCGCGCTCTCGCTGGCACCGGCCGCCCTCGCGGTACGTGTTCGTCCGGCCGAGGCACTTCGAGAGAATTAGACCGCGCGCAAGTCCTCGATTGAGGGCGATCGAAACATGGAGCACCGTCTCGCCTCGAACGGCACCGCTCAAATTACGGTCGTGCTCCGATGGTACGTTCTGGACATGACAATTCGAGTCGTCTTGGCCGAAGACAACGCACTTCTGCGCGAAGGAATTGCGCGGATGATTGGCGTTGACGAGGCGTTCGAATTGGTGGGAGTCGGCGCTGACTATCCCGAACTGATCGAACTCATCAAAACGCACGAACCGGACGTTGTCGTGACGGACATCAGAATGCCCCCAACCGGAAGCGACGAGGGCATTCGCGCCGCGAACTGGGTTCGAGAGAACTATCCCCGGGTGGGCGTTGTGGTGCTCAGTCAGTACACGGCCCCGGCGTACGCTTTGGCGCTGCTCGAAGAGGGGTCGGCCGGCCGCGCCTATTTATTGAAGGAACGGGTCGCGGGGGTGAGCGAGCTCTCGCGAGCGATCCATGTCGTTGCCGAAGGCGGTTCGGTCATCGACCCGCTCGTGGTAGACGAACTGGTGAAGGCCCGCTCGAGCCGACCCAAGACCGACCTTGATTGGTTGACGCCACGTGAGACCGAGATACTGAGCGAGATGGCTCAAGGTAAGTCCAACGGAGCGATCGCGAAGAGCCTTGGCGTTTCGGAGCGCGCGGTGGAGAAGCATTCGAATTCAATCTTCTCCAAGTTCGGCCTATCCGAAGAGCACGACCTCAATCGCCGCGTGAAGGCCGTCCTCGTCTATTTGGGCGATAACGCGGGAGGCTAGCCCCACCCCGCCCCCGGGGGGCACCTCACTTTCCATGTCGCGAGGGGTCGTGAAATACTGAAGAGATGAGCGAAGCCCTTTCGGTGATGGTCGTTGACGACCAAGCGCCCTTTCTCATGGCTGCGCGGGCCGTCATCCGGCGTTCTGAGGGATTCGAACTCGTCGGTGAAGCCGAAAACGGACTCGTCGCAATCGAACTTGCCAATGAGGTACATCCCGATGTGGTCTTGATGGACATCAACATGCCCGAGATGGGCGGCATTGAGGCGACGAGGCGAATTGTCCAAATCCTTCCCGAGACCTTCGTGGTGCTCTGCTCGACCTACGAGATCAACGACCTGCCGCCTGACGCCAAGACCAGTGGCGCGCGGGCCTACGTAAATAAGGAGACGCTCGGCGCGAAGACGCTTCGACGTCTCTGGGACCAGCGCGAAGAGATTGACTTCGCGAGTTGATCAGGTTACGGGGAGTGATCCGCGGATCACTGTGCCGTGGCCGATCTCGGACTCCCAACGAACGGCGCCGCCAATGGCCCCGAGTCGGTCCATCATGTTGACGTAACCGTGACCGCGCTGCGCGGTGCGCACGTCGAAACCCGGTCCGTCGTCGCGCACCTCGAACAAGAGGCTGCCCGACTCTTCCCACACCCGCACCACAACATGTGCGGACGGTGCGTGCTTGCCGGCGTTCTGGAGAGCCTCGAGGCAGCAGAAGTACACCGCCGCTTCGACGTCGCCACCGTATCGACCAATACCCGACGTCACGAGTTCAACGTCGAGCGGCGAACGGTTCGCGACCGCGCGCAACGCCTCAGCCAGTCCGCTGTCGACGAGGAGCGGTGGATAGATGCCGTGGGCCAGCTCGCGAAGTTCCCGAATGGTGTCCTGGACCGCTTCACCGAGTTCATCGAGCATTTGCGCCGCCGCAGCCGGGTCTTCGCTCAGCACGTCTTTTGTCAAACGGAGGTTCACCGCGAGTGCCACGAGATGTTGTTGGGCGCCGTCGTGCAAGTTGCGTTCCACCCGACGACGTTCGGCGTCGCCGCTCGCCACGACGCGCGCGCGCGACGCGCGAAGTTCGTCGGCTTGCTGGCGAAGTTCATCGAGCGTGGTCTGCAGTGCGGTGTCGAGTTGCGCGTTGTGCAGCGCGAGACCGACCTGACGAGCGAGGTCGGAGAGCACGCGGTCGTCCTCTTCACGAAAGGCCACGGCGCCTTCAATCCGGTTGACGACAATGATGCCGAGCAACTCGCCGGCGTGGCTGATGGGGGCAACTCGTAGTGGGCCGGTGGCACTGCCGGTCACGATCGCTGGTAACCAGACCGAGGCCCACGCGTTCCCTGACACCCCCGCTCGCGCGATCACCGTGCGCTCTTCGCGCGAAACCTGTATTGAACGCGTTGGCCGGTCCGGTACCGAAACGGCGAGGTCCAAGACGTCACCGTTGCCGGTGAAGATCTCCGCTGAGGCGAGGTTCAATGTCTTTCGCAGTGACTCCACGAGTTGCAAGAGAAGTTCGTCCATTGGTATTGCGCGCGTCATACGGCTACCGAAGGTACGAACCACTTCGTCCGGTGCCTCGCGTGCACCGTAGGTGAAACTGGTGGCGATCCTCGCGAATCGACCACGTAACGCCAGTTGGGCGACCGCGGCGACCGCGGCAGCGGCCATAGCCCACCACAGGAGATCGCGACCCGTGTTCGTGGTTGGTGCCTTGGCGAACCCTCGCACGGCGAGCAGGTACGCGCCCGCGACGATCGCGACGGTGCCCAGTGTCGTGAGGAGGTGGACCAAGATCCGGTCGGTATGCGAGGCGGCAGGAGAAGCGCCGAAGGCGAGGCCCAGGGGCACCAGACAGGACAACCCAATCAGCGTCGGGGTTACCTCGTGCGGCCAATTGACGAGTGAGTGCAATGTGACGACGATGACGGCCAGTGTGAGGGCGAGCGTCGCACCGGTCGCAATCGCTTGAACTCGCTGGCGCCCACGAGCCGATGCCGTGACGTAACGGGACCGAATCGTTGGCAACGTCGAGGCAAGCGCGACGAACCAACCGGTGATGAGGGGCCACCCGTTCAGCGCGTGGCTACCTGACGCGTAGACGACGGCGAGGATGACCGCCACCACGTACCACGCTGACGTGCCGAGTTGACGGCCACGACTCGCGAGAACACCGTCGGTGAGCACCAAGAGGAGATGAACGGCAATGGCCATTGAGAGCAACGCAACGACTTCGGCGAGACGTCGTGCGGTGGCGTCGACACCACGTCCGTGGTGATCATCGACGCGCATGATCAAGGTCGCCACGCCTCCACCAAGGGCGAACAACGAACACAACAGGCCGAGTTGCGGTGTACGGTCCGATGTCGCGAGGGCGGCAACTGCCCAAGCGATCACGGCGACCGAGACGACGGCCCAGAGCGTGGAGTCGCCGGCGTGCGGCGCGTCAACGGCCGAGACGACGATCGCGGCAACGGTCGCCATGACGACGACGCGTGCGAAGAGACGCGTACGCATCGAAGTCGCGTGCGTCGGTGACGCCGTCACCGACGTGGAGGGCGCAACCGCGTTTCGGGTGCTCAGAGTGTCCCAATCGCGGTGACTGCGTCGTTCGACACTGCGTCGCCGTCGCTGAGAATCCGTCCGTCGCGCATTCGAAGTACGGTGTCGGCGGCCTTGGCGACGTTGGCGTCGTGCGTGACGAGAATGATGGTTTGGCCCTGCGCGTGAAGGCGACTCAAGAGTTCTATGACCTCTTGTCCACCGACCGAGTCGAGGGCACCAGTCGGTTCGTCAGCGAGCAAGAGGGTCGGCTCGTTGGCGAGGGCTCGTGCAATCGCGAGCCGTTGACGTTGACCACCGGAGAGAACGCCGGGCATCTCCGACGCCTTGTCGGCAATACCCAAGAGATCGAGGAGATCGCGTGCGCGCGACTCGGCGGACTTGCGATTCTTTCCAGCGATGATTGCCGGGAGCGCCACGTTTTCGAGGACACTCATTCCTTCGAGGAGGTTGAAGAACTGAAACACGATGCCAATGTGCTTGCGACGGATCAACGCGTGCGTGTCCTCGGTGCCGTCGGACATTGACTCACCGGCCACATTGATCGTGCCCTCGTCAACCTCCTCCAATCCCGCGATGAGGTTGAGCAGTGTTGACTTGCCGCAACCCGACGGGCCCATCAGCGCAATGAACGATCCCCGCTCGACCGTAAGGTCGACGCCGCGAAGTGCTCGAACGGGGGCGAGCTCGGCCTCAAAGGTCTTTCGAACGCCCCGCACGACCAAAGCGGGCAGGACCTGCTGATCGCTCGTCGCTGCGTTTTGGGTGGTGGTCATGGTGTCTCTCCTTCTAGAGCCGTTGAAAGGCTCGGTTCTCGTTCGTGGTCGAGCGCGTTTATTTTGTACGCGACGACCGGTGTGTCGCGACCTTTGACGAGTTGGGCGTCGAGTGTAACCGTCGACACGTTCATCGTGAGGGCCGATTTCGTGGGTTCGGAAATGACGGTCTCGCCCGCCGATGCGAGCTGTTGGAGTCGTTGCGTCAGATTCACGGTGTCGCCCACCAGTGTGTACTCCAAGCGTTCCTCTGAACCGAGCAGCGCGGCGGCCACTTGACCGGACGAGACGCCGATGCCCAGTCCGAAGACGGGAAGCTGTTCAGACTCCCAACGCGCGTTGATCTCCGCCTGGAGTGCGTGCATGCTCGCTGCGGCAGCGACCGCGCGATCAGCGTGGTCGTGACTGGGTACGGGCGCGCCGAAGACCGCCATCACTGCATCGCCGACAAACTGCATCACGGTTCCCCCTTCACCAATAATTGCGCGATTCATCGCCGCGCGGTGGGTGTTGAGTTGTCCGGCCAATTCGCTGGGGTCGGCATGCTCGGCAATCGTTGAGTACGAGCGAATATCGCTCATGATGACCGTGCAGTTCAAGCGTTCCGTCTCACCGATGCGCCGACCCTCGTTGCGCAATTTCTCCGCGATGCCCCCGGGAAGCAGTCTCGACAACGTCTCGCCTTGCTCCTCGCGGTCAACTATCGACTGATGCAGGTTCTTCAGCCGATCAAGCGCGCCCTGGTGCCCGGCGCTGACCTCTTCGGCGAGCTTTCGAAATAGCGCCTCCACTTGAGCGTCAACAGCTTCGGGCGTTAATCGTCGCGCCGCCGCGATGGCCTTGATGGGCTTGCCTTCGGCCACAAAGGCGAGGAGCGATTCTTCGGTTTCGGACAGTTCGCTGTTGGAGGTCACCGGACGCATCAGTGCTTCAACGATCGACGGATCGAGCGCGGTCCCGCCGGTCGCCACCATGCGAATTGCTTCGATGAGTTGGTTGCCCTGGGCGAGGTGGTCTTTCAAGAGGTAGCCGTAGCCAGCCGAACCTTCGGCCAATAGTGCCACGGCGTACTCGGGGTCGTCGTACTGGCTCAAGACGACGATGCCGGTGCCCGGATGACGCTTGCGCACCTCCTTGGCTGCTTCGATGCCCTCTCGATTGAAGGAGGGTGGCATGCGGATGTCGGTGACGAGCACGTTGGGTGCGGCGGCGGTCGCTCCCGTCACGGTCTCGTCGTAATCCGAGCCGACGCCGACGATGCGAAGGTCGCTCTGGCGATCGATGAGCGCCCGTACGCCCTCGCGCACGAGGAGGTTGTCGTCGGCGAGAAAGACGGTGATGACGTTTTCGTTGTCGTCGCTCGGGTCACTCACGGCTACGAGTCTCGCCAAAGTCCCAGGCCGAGAACAGGGGGCAAACCTGCGTATCTTTAGGGGTGTTAGGCCCCCACTGCGGCGTGCGTTACCACTATTTACCCAGGTGTTCGCGACGACGACACTGTTGCCCATGAGATACCAAAGTTCAGTTACGTCACTGTCGTGGATTCCTTCCGAAGCGATTCAAGGAGGCACCCGCCTGCCGTTCGATGTCGGAATGGCGCACTACGACCAAGCACCGCCCGATGAAATTGGCGACCTCGACGAACTGCGCCGCAACGATCGATTCCGTTTTGCGAACCGCCTGTTGGCGACGATGCAGGTCAATGCCCGCGGTGAGATTGTCGGCGCCAGTTACCGAGGCGCGGGCATGATCGGCAGCACGACCGTGAAGGTCGGACCGGTCAGCAAGGTCTTTGAGGCCGTGGCGCTGCCCGATATTCAGATGAAGCCGGTCTACGGCGATGGTTGGGTCCGCTTCACACAGACCGCCGGTGGTCGAACGGGCATGCCGGCCCCTCGCCGTGTTCGTCGTGCACCGTTTATCCAGTGGCAAGCGCCACTGGCCTGGACGACCCTCTCGCTCACGATGTACACGAACGGTGAGTCGAAGGGCGCCCTTGTTGGGGCCAGTCGATTCCCGCGCCACTGGGTGTACGACGAGCAGGGAAAGCTCAGCGCGAAGTCCGGTCTCATTGACTTCAATGACTGGTACCGCAAATCCTTCGGTAAGCAGACTCCCTGGGGCCATCAGGACTCCGACGCCTTCGTGACGACGGTCGAATCGGCACTGGAGCGAAACCTGTCGCACAAACTCATGGCGGGAGCGGCCAAACCTAAGATTCGAAAGGTGAAGCCCGGAACCGTGCTGGTCCAGCAGGGGGAACAGAGTTCGGACGTGTTCTTGATTCTCGACGGCGTCCTTCGCGTCGACGTTGACGGGGTGCGCCTCGCCGAATACGGACCCGGCGCGATGCTCGGCGAGCGGGCCCATTTAGAAGGTGGCAGTCGAACGTCATCATTGGTGGCGGTCACCGAATGTCGCGTGGCTTCCGTGCCGGCCGAATCGTTCGATCGAGCGTCGCTCGAGGAACTCTCCAGCGGACACCACCGAGAAGATTCGAACGCCGGCTGACGGCGTGAGAGTTTCCTTCCTCGGTGTACGAGGCTCCACTCCCGCTCCCGGCGAGGAGTTTCTGCGCTACGGCGGTCACACGTCGTGCCTCGCCATTGCCCACGACGGCGAGGCGCCCACGTTGGTGCTGGACGCCGGTACGGGTATACGTCGCGTCGGGGCACTGCTCGACAATCAGTCGTTCCAGGGTTCGATCTTGCTGACGCATCTGCACTGGGACCACGTCCACGGGTTGCCCTTCTTCGTGCACGCCGACCGCGATGACGCACGCGTCTCGCTCTACATCCCCGACCAGGGCGACGGATCCGACCCGTTGGAGGTCCTCGCGAGGGGCATGTCACCTCCGCACTTCCCCGTACGGCCCGACGAACTCCGCGGAGATTGGACCTTCACGTCGCTGACGGCTGGGCCGCTCGAGATCGAAGGATTTTCGGTCCTCGTCCGGGAGATTCCCCACAAGGGAGGACGGACGTTCGGCATCCGCGTGAGTGACGATCATTCGACGCTCACCTACATGCCCGATCACTGCCCCGACGCCGAAGGTCCTGGTCCCGACGGACTTGGGGAGTACCACGCGACGGCGCTCGAACTCTGTGATGGGGCGGACGTGCTCGTGCACGACGCGCAATTGCTGGCCGAAGAGCTGAAAGCTGAGGGTTACTTCGGCCACGCCGCTGCGGAGTACGCCGTGGAGCTCGGTCGGCGAGCCACGGTGCCCCACGTGGTGCTCTTTCACCACAAACCGCATCGGACCGACGACGAACTTGACGTCATTGCCCGTCGATTTGAGGCGACACCTCGTGTCACGATTGCCACGCAATCGACGGTCATTGACCTGTGAGCCCGCCCGGTTCACCCGATGCGGTCGTCATTGGATCGGGTCCTAACGGCCTCTCGGCGGCACTCGTCCTGGCGCGCGCCGGTCTCGCGGTCGAGGTTTTTGAAGGAGCCTCGACACCCGGTGGGGGATGTCGGACTGAGGAGCTGACGCTTCCGGGGTTTTCTCACGACACCTGTTCCACGATTCAGTCCATGGTGACGCTGTCACCCTTCTTTCGTGAGTTCAGCGACGTTCTCAGCGCCGTGACGCTCCGTTCTCCGGACATCGCCGTGGCGCATCCGCTCGACGACGGACGTGCCGCAATTGTCCAGGGATCCGTAAGTGAAACTGCTCGCGGTTTCGGGGCCGACTCGGCGAAATACCGCCGGATCATGGGACCTCTGGTCGACGACGTTGAACGACTGGCCGATGCAGTGTTGGCTCCGTTGCGCTCACTACCGCGGAGTCCAATGACGATGGCTCGCTTCGCGCTGCACGGCCTGCCGTCTGCGAAACGACTCGCGGGAGGGTTCGAAACGCCTCACGTGAGGGGGCTCGTCGCTGGCGTCTGCGCGCACGCCATGTTGCCACTCGACGCGCCGGTCACCGCAGCCTTCGGACTCTTCTTGACGGCCACCGCGCACGAGGGTGGATGGCCCGTCGTTGAGGGCGGGAGTGCGCGTTTGACGGAGGCGCTCGTGGACGCGATCTCGCGCGAGGGCGTCCCCGTTCATCTCGACCATCCAATTCGCCAGCTCAGTGAAGTGCCGGCGGCCCGGTCAATCCTCTTCGATACCTCAATCACGGGAATGGTCTCAATCGCGCGCGACCGCTTGTCACCGCGGTTCACGTCGTCGCTGTCGCGTTTCAAACGTGGCCCCGGCGTCTTCAAAGTGGACTACGCGCTCTCCGGGCCGGTGCCGTGGTCGGCCGATGAATGCCGGAGGGCCGGCACCGTCCACGTCGGAGGAACGTTTGATGAAGTCGCGGCCTCGGAGGAGGACGTGGCCCGCGGGCGTCACCCGGCAACGCCGTACTGCATTGTCGTGCAGGCCAGCGTGGCGGATCCGACCCGCGCACCGGCTGGTCAGCACACCCTCTGGGTCTACTGCCACGTGGCGAATGGTTCCGACGTTGACATGACGGACGCCATCGAGCGT
>DATCFS010000135.1:0-5363 GCA_036509375.1 Acidimicrobiales bacterium | reverse complement strand
ATTCGCGCGTTCGTGCTCGTCGGGGCCGTACTTGTCGGCGTCCATTGAACCGGCACCGACGGTCGGTTTTACCACGAATCGAGTATCGGGGAATGTCGGACGGTCCCCCACGTCACAGAAGGTGGTCGGCACGATTCGGTGACCTGTCGCCTCGAGGTCGGCGAGATAGTGCTTATCGGTCGAGTACTCAATTATTGGATACCGGTTGAACAGGTTGGGAACTCGACTGGCCCACAACAGAAAACCGGCACGATCCTTGGTGTAGTCCCAGGTCGAACGGATGACCACGAGCTCGTAACCGTCCCACTCGACGCTGTCGTCATCCCACACGCACAACTGTCCGTCGATCTCTTCGGCGGCGAGGGCGTCGTGCAGCGACGGCCAATCGTCGTCGACGTGTGCACCTTCGGTCGTGGCGACCGCGACGGGCCTCACGGTGTGAACAGAACGGTCGCGTGCTGAGCGAGAGTGGCGAGTGGTCCCGGCCAGACACCGAAGACGATCGTGAGCGCCACTCCGAAACCGATCACGATGCCGGTCCAGGTGGGCACCACGATACGCGCAGCGTCCAGACGGTCGTCGCTGTAGAGCGCCATTGCCCAGCGCAAGTAGAAGAAGGCGGCGATCGCGGCGCTGACGAGAGCGATCAAGGCGAGCGCACCCCCACCGGCGTCGACGACCGAGGCCAGCACGGCGTACTTCGCGTAGAAGCCCGTCGTGAGGGGCGCGCCGAGCTGGCTGAGGAGGAGAATGGCGAGCGCGCCACCGAGCCACGGTTGTCGTCGCGCCAGACCCTGGTAGTGCTCGATCGAGTGGTGTTCGTCGCCGACTCCGCCAATCAAGGTGACGATCGCGAACGTCGCCACGACGATGGGTGCGTAAGTGACCACGTAGAAGAGCGTCGCGGCCGATCCGCGGATGGTGCCGGCCCAGACGCCGAGCAGGATGAAACCGGCGTGGTTGATCGACGAGTAGGCCAACATTCGTTTGACGTTGCGCTGGACGAGAGCGAGGCTGGCGCCGACGACGGTCGTCAGGACAATGAGGACGAAGAGAATCGGCCGCCAGGTGTCGAGCTGGGTGCCCAGTGCCGAGATGAGCACCCGGATGAGCGCCGCGAAGGCGCCGACCTTGACAATAGAGGCCATGAGGCCCGTCACCGGGGTCGGCGCACCCTCGTAGACGTCGGGCGACCACAGATGGAACGGTACAGCGGCGACCTTGAAGGCGAAGCCAATGAGGAGCAGCGCACCGCCGGCGTAGAGAAGACCGGGACGAAGCACGACGTTCGATCCGAGGAAGTACGAGATTGAGCCCAAGTTCGTGGAACCGGTCGCGCCGTAGACGAGGGCCGCCCCGTAGATGAAGATCGCCGAGGCGAAGCCACCGAGCAGAAAGTACTTGAGGGCCGCTTCCGATGACGTCGCGCGGTGGCGGTCGAAGGCGACGAGTACGTACAGGCCGATCGAGAGAATTTCCAGGCCGAGGAAGATGACGATGAGGTCGTTGGCCTGAGTCATCAACAGCGCGCCGGCACTCGACGCGAGGGCGAGGATGTGGAACTCCACGCCCGAAAGACGCTCGCGTACGGCCCAGTCGTGCGCGACCAGCGCGGTCATGATGACGCTCAGTGCAATGACGCCCGAGGCGAGAATCGAGAAGTCGTCGAGGACGATGGCGTGCGCGATGGTCGTCGAGGCGCCGGCCTTCGCGACGCAGCGCCACTGGAAGACGTTGACCACGATGCTCGCGACGGCCGCGGCGACGACCGTCGACGTCGCGACCGAGAGTGGAACCTTGCCCCTCGCGAGGGCTGAGGCGAGTACGAGCACGAGTGAGGCGCCGAAGAAGATCAGGACCGGCAGAATCGTCAGGTAGTGAATCGAGGGAATGACGAGTTTCACTTGTTCACTCCGCTCGGAGCGACGTGTTCGATGAGTTGCTGCACCGAAGGAGTGATGCGATCCAAAACCGGCTTCGGGAAGACACCGAGGACGACGATGAGCACGACGACCGGTACGAGGACCCACTGTTCTTTGGGCGTGGCGTCGGGCAGATTCGCGTTGGCGCCCTCGGCCCTGCCGTGAAAGACCCGTTGGTAGGCCCACAGGAGATAGACCGCTGCCGCCACGACCCCGAACGTCGCCACCACTGCCCACCAGGCGTGCGTGGCGAACGTGCCGATGAGAATCAGGTACTCGCTCACGAACCCGTTGAGACCCGGCAACCCAATGGAGGCCAGCATGACCACGGTGAAGAGGGCCGCGAGGATCGGTGCTGGACCTTGGAGTCCGGTGAAGTCCTTAATGAGGATCGATCCCCGTCGTTTCTCGATGAAGCCAATGATGAGGAAGAAGCCAATGGTGATGATGCCGTGGTTGAACATCAACAACACGGCACCGACGGTGGCGATCTGGGAGCCGGACATCACGCCCAACGTGATGAAGCCCATCTGCGCCAACGAGGAGTACGCAACGAACCGTTTGAGGTCCGGCGTCTTACAGGCCAGCATCGAGCCGTAGAGGATGCCGATCGCGGCGAGCGTCAAGACGAGCGGGCGCATGGTCGGCAGCGCCAACGGGAACAGTCCGACCGCGAATCGAAGCAGCCCGTACGTGCCGAGTTTGGCGAGCAACGCCGACATCTCTATCGAACCGGCCGTCGGTGCTTCGGCGTAGGAGATGGGCGACCAGGTATGGAAGGGCCAGATCGGTGCCTTCACCGCGAAGGCAAGCGCGAAGGAGAGAAAGAGCCAGACCTGGGTGCCGTGGGTCATCACCGTTGCCGACAGCGCGCTGTAGGAGAACGTCAGCGCCGAGCCCGTGAGCTGGTGCTGATGGGCGAAGCCCAAATAAAGGATTCCGATGAGCAGGAAGGCCGAACCGGTGAAGGTGTATATAAAGAACTTGAGCGCCGCCTTGGCCCGTTCCTTCGCCCCCCACTGACTGATGAGGAAGTAGCACGGGACGAGCGTCAATTCGAAGAAGATGAAAAACAAGAGCAGGTCGTGGGCGAGGAAACTGCCCATGGTGAACGAGGTGAGGAGGAGCAACCAGGCGACGAAGGCCGGCTCCTGACGGCGGTCGCGTGCGCCCAGTAACGCCAGAAGCACGGTAAGGGCCGTTAACACCACCATCAACAGGGAGATGCCGTCGAGCGCAACGTCGTAGGCCAGACCGAACGGCGCCGAGAGGACGTGACGGGTGGCGAAGTCGAACGTTTGCGCCTTGGCGACGTGGTCGTTGTAGAGACAGGCGACGACGAGCGCGAGCGCCATCTCCACGACCGACGTGGCGACCGCCACGACGTAGGCCCGGCCTTCGATCTTTTGCACGAGGGCGGCGGCCAACGCGCCGAGCAGGGGCACCACGATCAAGAGGTCGAGCCACATCGATGAGTGCATGACTAGCCGACCCTCGCCACGAGATAGACAATGATGACGGCCACGCCGAGGACCGTCGCCAACGCGTAGTGCCGCACGAAGCCCGACTGCACCTTGCGCAGTCCCTCGCCGCTTCGACGCACCGAGACCGCGAGTCCGGTAATCGCGCCGTCAATAACTTTGGGCTCGACGAAGTCCTCGCCGAACTGGGCCGCCTGCGTGAGCGGCCGGCCAATCGTGGCGTCGTAGAAGTCGTCCCAGTGCCAGACGTGCTCCAGAAACGGGGACTCGTATTTCGTCGACGACGTGATGTTGCGCCAAATCGTGAACCCGGCCATTAGGCCAAATACCGCGGCCGCAACGTCGACGGCGGCCAGTCCATACTGCGCCAACGTCCCGGCGTGGGTGCCGGCGGCCACGAAGCCGAACGTCGGTGAGAGGAAACCACCGAGCGAGTCGTGGTGTATCCAGGGCAGATCGAGGATGCCCCCGATAACCGATAACGAGGCCAACACCACAAGCGGCATCGTCATGGCCCACGGCGACTCGTGGGGATCGTGGCCCTGCGTCTCGTCGCGGAATCGCTCGTTCCCACGGAAGGTGAGCACGAAGAGACGAGTCATGTAATACGCAGTGAGAATCGCCGTGACGACGCCCAACACCCAGAGCGGCTTGTTGTGCTCGAAGACGTTTGTTAACACGTCGCCCTTCGACCAGAATCCGGCGAAGGGCGGGATGCCCGAAATCGTGAGCCAACCAATGAGGAACGTGGGGAACGTCAGGGGCAGGTACTTCGCCAACGCTCCCATCTTGCGCATGTCCTGTTCGCCGTTGAGCGAGTGAATGACTGAACCCGAACCGAGGAACAACAACGCCTTGAAGAAGGCGTGACTGATCATCAAGAAGATTGCGGCGGCGTAGGCGCCGACGCCGACGGCCAGGACCATGTAACCGATCTGGGAAACGGTTGAGAAGGCGAGCACCTTCTTGATGTCCTTCTGCGACGTGGCGATGGTGGCGGCGACGAAGGCCGTCACTCCCCCGATGATCGCAATCGTCATGCGTCCGGATGACGACAGAGCGAGCACCGGTGACATTCGTACCAGCAGGTAGACACCGGCCGTCACCATCGTCGCGGCGTGGATCAGGGCCGAGACCGGGGTCGGGCCCTCCATGGCGTCGGGCAACCAGTTGAAGAGCGGAATCTGGGCGCTCTTGCCCGTCGCGCCAAGTAACAGCGCGAGCACCACCAACGTGGCGATCGTCGGTGACAACGTCCCGGCCTTAGAGAAGATCGAGAGGTAGGTAAGGGTGTGGACGTGGCTGAAGAGCAAGAACATCGCGATGAGCATGCCCACGTCGCCGACACGGTTGTAGATGAAGGCTTTCTTACCGGCCGACGCGGCGGCGTCACGGTCGAAGTAGAAGCTCACGAGCCAGTAGGAGCAGAGCCCCACGCCCTCCCATCCGACGAACGTCAGGACGAGGTTGTTCCCGAGAACGAGCAGCAACATCGAGAAGACGAAGAGGTTGAGGTACAAGAAGAACTTCTTGAAGTCCTTTTCGCCGTGCATGTAGGCGGTGGAGTAGAGGTGAATGAGCGCCGAGATGCCCGTGACGAAGAGGCACATGGTGATCGAGAGCGGGTCGAGCAAGAGCGCGGCGGGCACGTGCAACGTGCCGACGTCGATCCAGGTGAAGAGATTGACCGTCACCTCGCGTGACGAATGACTGAGCAGGAGAAAGAAACTCACCACCGAGAGGGCGAAGCTCCCCACAACGGCCCCGGTGCCGACCCACCCGATCTGGCGCTCGTTCATGTAGCGGCCGTTCAGCAAGACGACGAGGAAACCGCCCATGGGAAGCAGAAGGATCAGGGTTACCGCGAGTGCCATCTCAGCCCTTCAGCTCTGAAAGTTCATCGACCGAGGTGGAGGACCGGCGCCGAAAGACGGAGACCACGATGCCCAGACCGACGGTC
>DATCFS010000134.1:0-2298 GCA_036509375.1 Acidimicrobiales bacterium | reverse complement strand
TGGGCTCCTCGGCGGCGGACTCGGTATCTTCGGCGTGGTCGCGATGTTCCCGTTGCTGCGCAGTCTCGGACCACTGCCCAAGACCACGCTGCAGCACACCGATTGGAAGAAGGGCTCGTACGTCGTCGACCAGTCCGGCCGTCGGATTCAAGTGGGCGACTTCGCCATTGGTTCGATTACGACGGTCTTCCCCGAGGGAACGCAGAACTCCGACCGCGGTCAGGCCGTCGACCAGACGGTGTTGATCCGCGTCTCCAACGAAGGATTCACTACCATGAAGGGCCGCGAATCCTGGGCGCCGAAGGGCTACGTCGCTTACTCCAAGGTCTGCACGCACCTGGGTTGCCCCGTTGGTCTCTACGAGCAAGAACTCGAACTGCTCGTCTGTCCCTGTCACCAATCGATGTTCAACGTACGCAACGGTGCGATACCGCAGTTCGGACCGGCACCTCGTCCGCTGCCGCAGTTGCCGCTCTACATTGACTCGTCGGGCTTCCTTCGAAGCCAAGGGGACTTCCACGAAGCCATCGGGCCGGGATTCTGGGAGCGCGCGTGAGCGACGTGATCAACACGCAGCGCTCGAAGCGCCAGGCCCTCGGTCCCTACGGTCGCGTCGGTAAGACACTCGACGAGCTCGACGACCGCTTGGGTATTGCCAAGGGCGGCCGCACGTTCATGGACAAGATCTTCCCCGATCACTGGTCCTTCATGCTCGGCGAGATCGCGCTCTATTCGTTCGTTATCTTGCTCGTCACTGGTGTCTTCTTGACGCTCTACTTCACGCCGAGCCAGGCGCTCGTCACGTACCACGGCAGTTACCTCCCGCTCGACGGACAGAAAATGAGTCAGGCCTTCGCCTCGACGGTCAATCTCTCCTTCGCCGTGCGCGGGGGACTGTTGATGCGCCAGATGCACCACTGGGCCTGCGACATCTTCGTCGGCGCCATCGTCGTACACATGGCGCGCGTCTTCTTCACCGGTGCCTTCCGCAAGCCGCGCGAACTGAACTGGACGATCGGCACGACGTTGTTGATCTTGGCGATCCTCAACGGATTCCTGGGATACTCCTTGCCCGACGACCTCGTCTCGGGTACCGGTATCCGCATTGCCTACTCGATCATCCTGTCGATCCCGGTCGTCGGTTCGTACCTCGGCTTTCTCGTCTTCGGCGGCAACTTCCCGGGCACGGCGATCATCCCGCGGTTCTTCATCCTGCACTGTTTGATCGTGCCCGCCATCATCGTCGGACTCGTCGGCGCGCACCTCTTTCTCCTCGTGCGCCAGAAGCACACGCAGTTCCCGGGCGACGGGCGCACGGAGACGAACGTCGTCGGGTCCCCGATGTTCCCCGTGTTCATGGCCAAGACGACGGGCTTCCTCTTCATCGTGGGCGGCATCACCGCACTGCTCGGGGCGTTCGCGCAGGTCAACCCGATCTGGCAGTTCGGACCGTACGACGCGTCGCGCATCTCCTACGCCGTGCAACCGGACTGGTACATGGGCTTCCTCGACGGCGCCCTCCGAATATGGCCGTCATGGACATTCCACGATTGGGGCCATACAATCCCGTTCGAGGTTTTGATACCGGCCGTCATCCTGCCGGGCATCATCTTCAATCTGGCTTTCGTCTGGCCGATGCTGGAGCGCAAGTTCACGAAGGACAACGAGATTCACCACCTCTTGGACCGACCGAGCAACCGGCCGAAGCGCACCGCCGCGGGCGTCGCGGTGCTCACGTTCGTGTGCATGCTCTTCGTGGCGAGCTCCACCGACGTCCTCGCGAAGTTCTTCGACATCTCGCTCAACACGATGTTGGTTGCGATGCGCGTGCTCGTGATCATCTCGCCGTTCATCGCCTATCCGATCACCTACAAGATCTGCCGGGAGCTTCAAGGCGTGGTGGGCGGAGGAAAGCGCAAGACCCCGAATGTGGTGTCGCGCACGGCCGAAGGTCAATACGTCGCCACGCCGTCGCCGGCCTACGTTGACGACGTGCACCAGGGTCTTGACGCGACGCCCGTGCCGACCTTCATCACCGAGGAACCAGTCGTTGAGGGCGAGAACGGCGTGCGCGTCGTCGATCGCTGATCGACGTGTCTCGCCGTCGTCCCTAACGGGGCGAACACGGGTCCCTGTCTGGGTACCACAGCACCTTTGTGCTGGTAAGCAGCGCGGGGACCGATGCGTAACATGGTCAGCGTGGCGACTTCCAAAGATCTCAATTGGCCGTCGGCCGCCTCGTTGTTAGTGGAGCGTCCGGTTGAGGGACGACGAAACGTGGGACTCTACGGGATCTCC
>DATCFS010000133.1:0-2984 GCA_036509375.1 Acidimicrobiales bacterium | reverse complement strand
TCGGTGCAGACCAAATAGGCCAAGCAGCGTGCGCGGCTGACTGCGACGTTGAGTCGATTTCGCGAGAAGAGGAATTCCGGACCACGGGGCATATCGTCGCTGGTAGACGTCGTCATCGTGAAGAAGACCACGGGCGCCTCGCGACCTTGGAACTTGTCGACCGTGCCGACTTGGACGTCGCGCAGTCCAGGCTCGGCGTCGAAACGGGCCCGGAGGAGGTCGACTTGATCGTTGTAGGGCGCGACCACCATGAAATCCGCGGCCCGGAGTGCCGCGCGCTCCCCGTTCTGATTGACCCACGACGTGCCATTCATGGCCGTCACTTGCGCCAACACAATGTCCGCCTCTTCGACCGATTCGGTGGATCGCTGTTCGTGTACCGCTTCCAGCCAGCGCAGTCCGGTGCCGAACTCGGTGGACTGTTGCTCGCACGTCACGTGACTGGTGAGTCGACCCTCGTAGATCTGGGTCGAGATGAATCGACAGACGTCCGGGTGCATTCGGCGGGTCACGGAAATGAAGACGCCGCTCGTGCCCGGGAGCGTGGCGTGATCGCGCAAGATGTGTTCGAGCACACTCGCACCCGATCCGTCAGGGTGTTCTGCCTGCGCGACCTGGGGAAGCTGCAATGGATCGCCGAGCAGGATCAGATTCTTCGCGCCGTTGGCCGACGCAATCGCGTCAGCGAGCGCGAGTTGGCCCGCCTCATCGACCACCAAGACGTCAACCGGGAATGGGCGCAGACCCTGCCGTGCCCAGAGCCACGTGGTCCCGGCGACCAAGTTGTACGTCGTGCTCTCCGCGTCGGTCCCGCCCGAGGCGTAGCGCACACCAGCGAGCGCGCCGGACTTCGGCTTGGGGCCTCGGCGGTGCGCCTTCAAGAGATGTAGTTCGCCCTTCTCGGCAAAGACTTCGTAGGTAGCGTGAAAAAGATTGTCAATCGCCGCGTGACTCATTGCAGTAATGCCGACACGCTTGCCCGATTTGATGAGGTGGTAGATGATGTGCGAACCGCTGAAAGTTTTGCCGGAGCCGGGCGGCCCCTGCACGGCGACGTAACTCTCATCCAGCTCGCCAACCCAACTCAGTATGTCGTCCAGATTGTCACTAAAGACGCCATTGGTAGGGCCGCGACCCTCAACGAATCGCGGTCGGTTCCCCGCGAGAAGTTCCAATGAAACGCGACTCGGCTGGTCGCCTTCCACATTGCCGAGAACCTGCTCGGCGAGATGGACCAGCACGCCCTCCTTTTCTTGTGGACCGACGTAGTCATCGATCGTCATCACCGATGGCACCGATCCGCATTCCTCGTCTCGTTCCTTCCAACGCATCTTCAGGTGTCGCGTGGTGAGATCGATCTCCGGTAGGTAGCCGTATCCGCGTTCGACGCCGACGCCCGCATAAAGAACGCTCTTCTTTTTGTCGAACGCCAAATCGACCGACTGCTCGGGCCACGTAAAGAGCGCATTCCTCACTTTGACACCTCGACTGATGGCATCCTCGAATCCCTCAAAGTGGAGATTGGCAATGAATTTGGGATCATCGTAGAGCGCACTGAATTCTGACGCCGCTTGAGCAAATTTTGGCTCCCTATTGGCACTGCGTTCACGGCGCCAGTAGTTCAAGAGGTCACCGAGGAGGTGCTCGGGGCTCCCCTCACTGAACTGGTGCAATCCACTCACCAATTCGTCGGTGTCGAGGAGTTGTTCTTCCTCATCTTGTACGGCCTCTCGCCATCCAATTCCATCAGGTCGATGTTCGATCAGCCAGTTCCGCAGTGCCATCGTCGCCGCGACGTCGTCTTCGTTATAGCGTGCAATGTTGTCGAGCAGCGTTGCGTCAAGCGTCTTCATGTAAAGGTCGTACTCGACGACGGCGCCAGCTCCTTGCTCAATGCCCCCGCGTCGCTCAAAACCACTCAGTCGTTCAAGGTACTTCAATCCGTACGATTCGGTGCCCACCTGGACTGCGTTTCGTGCAATGACGAAGAGGTCAACGAAGAGTCCAGTTTCAACGAGCGACGTGAGAAGTCCCTCACTCTGCGTTCCTCTCGTCAAACGCTCGAGTGCGGAACGCTCCGTGTGGTTGTAGTGGTACACGTGCATCAATGGAAACGTCTGACGGCGCTCGGCAAGGAACTCCACCAACTCCTTCACCATTGAAGTCTGGGCCTCGAGGTCGTGCGCCCACCGGGCGTCGTAAACCCACTGACCGGCTGCGTCGTGATAGTAGAGGCCGCTCAAGAAGAACAGGTCGTGTTGGGCGCTCCAGAATGGGTGGCCCTCGAAGTCGAAGAAGACGTCGCCGACGTCCGGGGCCGGCAGGAGATCGAAGCCGTGTCCGTAGACGGGATCGTCGGAGGGCGCGACGAGTTCAAAAACTGGAGGTTCCTGTGGTTGCGCGCGCGAGGCGACTTGCAACGACGCCTGGCGGCTCAGGCGATCGAGGTTCTCCAGTCGTAGGTCGGGGACCGCTTCGCGTCGCGACGAGAGTTCCACGACGGTGCGAACGCCTGCCGCTTCGAGCGCCTCGCGATCCGGTGGGCGAATATTCGCAACGTACACAAGTGAGTCCTCGCCCCTCCATCTCGTTTCGCAAATCTCGTTGAATTCGCAGTAGTCACAGTGGGTGCACGGAATTGGACGCGTACCTTCGATGAGATCGATATTCAAGAGCTGCGCAAGTTGCCCACGCAGTCGTCGCCAGTAGGTACGAAACTCCTCCACCCGTAGCGTCTCTTGTTCGCCCGAACCGAGCCAGATATGCATGTCTCGGGGCGGCCGGCCGGTCAGCGCCTCCAGGGCGTCGGCGTAGAAGCAGAGTTGGAGCACGTGTCCGGGTTTGCCCTCGGTTCGCGTGAGCTTCGCGTCGATCGGCTCGTACTCGCAGAAACCATCTTCCGGCTCATCAACGCGAACCAAGAAGTCGGCGATGCCCCGGATACCCTCGTGGACGAAGGGCATTTGGTACCACGACGTCGAAGC
>DATCFS010000132.1:0-9430 GCA_036509375.1 Acidimicrobiales bacterium | reverse complement strand
TGACGCCCGTCAACGCCGACACCGGTGAGCAGTCGCTGGGGACCGCGTTCTCGTTCGCGCGCCACGGCCTCTCGACCCCGGAACGTCTCCTTGTCCCATCCGAGCACCCAGCCGAGTTTGGCTTCGAGGGTCGTCGACGAGAGACTCAGTTCGTGACCGTAGAGGGGCAGCGCCGCCTCGAGGCGAAGGGTGTCGCGCGCGCCCAATCCCGCCGGCGTGATCTCGGCATCGACCAGTCGAGCGAGGAGTTCTTCGGCCGCCTCGTTCGGTACCGCGATCTCCAGACCATCCTCGCCGGTGTAGCCCGTGCCGGCCACGCGAACCTCGACGCCGGCGTAGTCAAATCGGGCGACCCGAAAACGCTGTACCTCGGCGAATCGTTGGTCGACGGCCGCCACTTTCGAGCGAGCTTGCGGACCCTGCACCGCCAGAATGCAGCGCTCGGACGTCACGTCGACGCCGGGCAACGCGTTCGTCACGCCCGACGTATTCGAGGCGTTGGGCATCACGTCAAACTCGTGGTCGCCCACCCACCAGACGATAATGTCGTCCACGACGAAGCCGTCGTCGTTCAAGAGATGGGTGTACTGCGCTCGACCGGGGCCGACCTTCGTGAGGTCGTTCGTGAGCGTTGACTGCAACGCAGCGAACATGTCCGCTCCGTCGCAACGAACGGTGCCGAGGTGGCTCACGTCGAAGACAACGGCGTCATTTCGACAGGCCAAGTGCTCGGCCACGGTGCCCGTGGCGTACTGCAACGGCATCTCCCAGCCACCGAACGGGACGATTTTTGCGCCTAACCGAACGTGTGCGTCGTAGAGAAAGGGGCGCCGGTCGGTCACGTCAACAACCTTATGCCGCGAGGCCGGCCAGTGTCCCCAGACCATGTTGTTGGAGCAGCGCGACGAAGTCGCGCTGGTAGACGACGAGCAGTTCCACTTCGGGATAGAGGGTTCGGAACGCTCGAACCTTTTGATTCTTCTTCGTCACGAGTCGTTGTTCGAGCACGGTCAGCTCAATGAACAGTCGGCGCTCGGGCAAGTAGAAGTCCGGACGGAAGGCGCGCACCGTCTCGCCCTTCTCATTCCACTCGAGTGGAAACTCGACGGGCTCGTACGACCACGCGAAGCCGTAGAGATTTAAGAGGCGTGCGAACGCCTTCTCACTGGGGTGGGCGAACTGGTCCTGCGGGCAGGATTCAACACTGGGGTGCCGTCGACGAGAGCCGTCGATCGGCGATTGGTCGGTCACGCCGAACGGGTCTCCCTCTCCGACGTTGCGAGTTGCGTGTTGCGAATAGTGGTCGAGAGTTCGGCGACCACGTTCGCCAACGGCACGATGTTAAAGACGCCCTGTCCACCTCGGAGGAGGTCGACGAGGTCGCCGTCATCTCGTGCGAGCACCGATCCGGCGTCACTCATCACGAGACTGCTGGAGGCGAGATCGGCGCCCAAGGAGTTGCGTAAACATTCAACGGCCTGGCGTGCTCGAGCGAGCGCCACACCCGAGTTGAGCAGTGACTTGATCACTTTCACCTCGAGCACGTCGGAGTAGGAGTAGGTCCGCTTGGATCCACTCCCCTGGGCCGCCGTGATTGACGGCGTCACGAGATCGGTACGCGCCCAGTAGTCCAACTGACGGTACGTGACGCCGGTGAGGCGACAGACCATCGGGCCACTAAATCCACTTGTTAAGGAATCTGTCATTGTCGTTTCCCTCCCGACCGAGGTGTATCCAGACTATCCCGACGGACTACACGAGTGTAGTTTCGCGCCGGCTACTCAGCAAATAAATCTGGTCGACCGAGCGTCGGCGATGACGCTTCGGCGTACAAACGAGGAGGGATGCGACCGGCCTTTCGGGCTCCGAAACCGGCTTTCACACCGTCCCTGATCGCTTCGGCCATGGTGACGGGATCGATCGCTCGGTTGATGGCGGAGGCCGCGAGCACCCCATCGCAGCCCAGTTCCATCGCGAGGGCCGCGTCCGACGCGGTGCCGACCCCGGCGTCGAGCAGTACCGGCACGCCGACGCGTTCGCAGATGAGGGCAATCGCGTGGGGATTTCGAATGCCGAGTCCCGAGCCAATGGGCGATCCGAGCGGCATCACCGCGACACAACCCAGCTGTTCAAGGCGTTGGGCGACGATGAGGTCGTCCGAGGTGTACACCCACACTTCGAAGCCCGCCCGAACCAGTTGCTCGGTCGCGCGCAGGGTCTCGGTCGTGTCGGGCAGGAGCGTCACGTCATCGCCGATCACCTCGAGTTTCACGATGTTGGTCTCGAAGGCCTCGCGGGCCAGTTCGGCCACCTTGACTGCTTCGGCGGCGCTAAAACAACCGGCCGTGTTCGGAAGAAGAGAAAAGTTGAGGCGGCCCAGTAAATCGTAAATCGAGCCCTCGACCTTGGGGTCGACTCGACGAAGGGCCACCGTCGCGATCGTCGCCTCGGAGGCGACGAGGGACGCCGCGAGCACGTCCAGGGAGCGAAATCCCCCGGTGCCCACGACGAGACGTGAGGTTGAACTGACCGAACCGACCTGAAAGAGATCTCCCACGATGCCAGCGTACTAACCGCTTGGGTGCCGTAACTAAGGTTGACTAGGTGCAACCGCTGAGCGTTCTTTCCATCGCCGGGTCGGACTCGGGGGGCGGCGCCGGCATCCAGGCCGATTTGCGCACCTTCAGTGCCTTCGAGCTCCACGGCACGACCGCCGTCACGGCGGTCACGGCACAAAATACGATCGGCGTCACGGCCGTTGCCAACATTGACCCCGACGTCGTCGTCGCCCAAGTGCTGAGTGTCGTCAGCGACTTCGAAGTGAGCGCCGTGAAGACCGGCATGCTGGCTCAGCCCGCGACCGTCGAGCGCGTGGCGCAACTGGCGAGTGAGGGACTGCTGCCCCACTTGGTGGTCGACCCCGTGCTCGTCTCGTCAACGGGACAGGTGCTCATGCAGGACGGTGGCGTCGAGGCCTATCGCTCCGCTCTCCTCACGTTCGCTGAAGTGGTGACACCCAATCTTCGAGAGGCGGCGATCCTCTGCGATGTTGACGTGGGCGACGTAAAGACTCACGATGACATGGTGGCGCTCGGCGTGGCCATCCTGGACTTCGGACCGACCTACGTGTTGGTGAAGGGCGGACATTTCGTCGAACACGCCACGACCGCCGACCACGCACCCGACATCCTCATCTCTCGACACGACGTCGTCGTGTTTGACGCCGCGCGCGTCGAGACCACGAACGACCACGGCACGGGCTGTTCTCTGTCGGCAGCTCTCTGCTCGGGTCTGGCGCTCGGACGAAGCGTCGCTGACGCCACGAGAGACGCAAAGTCGTTCGTGCTGGCCGCGCTCACGAGCTCCGCCGACTGGAAACTTGGGCGGGGCCGAGGTCCCATTGACCATTTGGGATGGGGAGAATGAGCGACGAAGCGAAGGCTCCGCTCACGACGACGACCAGCATCTTGCCCGCGGCCGCGGTCCTCGGGCTGGCGGTGCTCATGCTTCTCGTCTTCATGGTCATCAACCTCATTTCCGATCAGGGCGTCACGGCGACGCCCTCGACGGTTCCGGTCGTCGTGGGCGGACTCACGAAGTCGCCGTCGGCCGCCGTCCTCGACTACTGCCGCCATACCTCCGAGATTCCCTCCAACATCAATGACGTCTTCGTGGTGCCGGTCGGCACATCCACGCAAAAAGGCGCCAATATCCCCAACGCCGGGGCTGGCGACTTCGACTGCTACGAACCGGTCGCGACGCGCGCCAACAGCGGATCGCTGCTGGCCTTCTACACCTCGCAATTAGAAGCGAGAGGTTGGTCGCTCTTCTCCCATGGGGCGAGCAACGGCTCACCGCAGGAGCTGTTCCAAAAAGCCGGCACCGACGGGTTCTACTGGGTCGCAGGGGTGACCGTTACGTCAACCACGAAGAACGTGACCTACTGGACCTTTCGGATCTATCAGAACTCGGAAACGGTTTGAAGCACCCGCTGCGACGGAACGACCGCTTCCTGGCAGGCCCACGACCACAACGCGAAGTTGAGCGGATAAATCACGTAACCCACGCGCGTCGCTGACGCCACGCACATCATGGTGAGAAACACGAGACTGAGAATCGCGAGCAGTGTTGACAGTGAGAGTGGCCAGTGGCTGCGCACGTACTTCGCGAGAAAGTATCCCCCCACGAGGAACGTCACGGGCGCTAGTACGTGACCGAGTGGCGCCCAGAGCGTCGTCAGAACGTGACCCGGTAGGGCACTCGCCGCGGGCGAGGTTACGCCGGTAAGACCCAACGGGAAGGCGAAGACGTTCGAGATGAAGGCCCACGGGGCGCGGTACGCGAAGGGCGCCACGGTGACGAGAATGATCGCGGCACTCCATCCCGCAACGCGGTACCACGCGGTGCGGTCCTTTCCGTCGCGTGCGACGAGCAGCGCGCCGATCGCCATGGGCCACGCGGTGAGCTTCATCGCCGCGGCCAGTCCGAAACTGATGCCCGCGAAGTTGTTCCGTCGACGTTGCAACGCAACGACCCCGAGCAACATGAGCGCCAGGATCGGCATGTCGTCACCGCCCGTCGACAAGAACAGTGCACCGGTCGGCAGCGCCAACAGGAACTGCGCCACCCGTATCTTCTTTCGCCCCGACGCTCGAAAGAGACCCAACGCCAGACAACTCGCCATCAAGGTCAGCAGCGACATCGCAATACGGGGATCGGTGAGGCCCTTACCTCGATGGGATTCGGCCGACGGTAGTCCGAAGACGCCCATCAACGGAAAATACGGGAAGAAGGATTCGTACGCCGGAGCTCCGTGAATCGGATTGATCAACTTGCCGTGCCGGTAGTACGAGGGGTAGGGATCCTTGCCCTGACTGAGGTAGTCCCCCGCTCGGTGGATGACGCCGATCTCTGGTTGGGCGACTCGCCACTTCGCTTCGAGACCGAGCGGTATGGCGACTGAGCCCAGCAGTACCAGCCCGAGCAGGCCGACACGGACCATCAACGTTCGTTGCAACTTCAACCGGTCGAGCATCAGGGCAATGACGGCGAAGACCGCGTACGGCACGAACGCGAGGTAGCCCCACTGCCACTGCGCCGGTTCCTTGGACGTCAGACCGAGCCCTAACGCGAAGACCGCGGCCAGTGCGTAGAGCAGTGCGTCACTCCCCAGTCCGCCGAGCGCTCCCCACCTAATAACGAGACGGGTGCGCGCGAGTGAGAGCCGCGTCAACATTGGGGCAATTGTACTGACTTCGTTCGTTTCGGGTCGGGAATCGTTAGTCGTTGACATCGGTTTGGAGTCGCCGTATAGGCATGAGCGTGACGGGCGGCACCTTCATGGCGAGGAAGTGGAGAATGATGCCCACGCTCTCGTTCGTGCGCTCCTTCAACAGCTGGTGCGATGTGCCGGGGACGATGGCCAATTGACCATGGGGAATGGCCTCGTACATCGCACAGGTGTGACGAAGGGTCGCCACGTCGTCGTCGCCGGCCATCACGAGCGTCGGCACCGGAATCGTCGAGAGTTCCGCGGTCGTCAAGGTCGGCTCTGAGAAGGTCAACACCGTCGTCTTTTCCTCCACCACGCTGGCGTGATCGGCGCCGTCGGGCGAGTGTTCGCCAAATCGCTCGGCCCACTGCGCGAACTCCGCGCTCTCGGTGTCGAAGGTGGGCACGGGCATCAGACCGTCGTGGTGAAAGTTGGCGCCGATGACGACGATGCGGCGAAGGAGGTCGGGGCGGCGCATGGCGACGAAGAGTGCCACGTTGCCACCGTCACTGTGCCCCACCACGTGCACGCGTCGATCAAGGTGTTCGATGAAGGCAATCGTTTCGTCGGCCATTGCACCGTAGGAAAAGGGCTCGTCGGTGTCGGCGGTGCGTCCGTGTCCACGTCGATCGAAGGCGGCGACCCGGAACTTTTTTGCTAACGGCGGTCCGAGGACGCGGAGAAGACTTCCGCTGCTGCTCATGCCGCCGTGCAACAACACGACGGTGTGGCCCTTACCTTTCGGAATGCGGGCCCAGGTGGGATGGCCGTTTAACTTGATCACCGTCACAATTCTCATGGTACGCGCATTTTCAGCAGTGATTCGTTGCCTCGTAAGGTGGCGTGGTGCGCGCCTTCATCGTGAGCGAAGTAGAGGAGGTTCTCAACCTCGAGGTTCGAGACGTCGAGCCCACCGCGACACTCGACACCGACGTCCTCGTGAAGGTCGACTTCAGTGGCGTCAACTTCAAGGACGCCATGGTCGCCACACGCAAGAGCCGGGTGCGTCGAGTCCCCTCCTTGACCGGCGGCGTCGATGCCGCGGGCACGGTCGTCGCGTCACGTGATCCGACACTCGTCACGGGCACCCGTGTGGCCGTGCACGGTGGGGCGCTCGGGGTCGCGCGCGACGGCGGATTCGCGCAGTTCATCTACGCACCGATCCGCTACGTCTCGGTGCTGCCCGACTCCCTCTCCACGCACGACGCGATGGTCGTTGGGACCGCGGGCTTCACCGCCATGGAGAGTCTGTTGGCGCTCGAGGACCGGGGACTCAAACCCGGCGGCGAGGTACTCGTCACCGGAGCGACCGGTGGCGTGGGGTCCCAGGCCGTAACCTTCCTCGCCGTCAAGGGCTACCGGCCAGTGGCGTCGACCGGTTCGCCACACGAGTCACCGTGGTTGCTCGATCGCGGCGCGCAGCGCGTCATTGGGCGCGACGACCTTAGTGATCAACCCGGTCGAGTGCTCGGCACCGAACTGTGGGACGGAGCGATTGACTGCGTCGGCGGTGCGACCCTTTCGTCGATTCTTCGGTCCCTCCGCTACGGCGCGGCCGTCGCGGCCAGTGGCCTCGTGGCCAGTGCCGAGTTGGTGACCACCGTCTACCCGTTCATTACAAGGTCGGTCGGTCTCCTCGGCATTGACTCGGTCGAAGCGACGGCGTCGACGAGGGCGCGTGTCTGGCACGCACTCGGCGACGTGGCGCCATCAATCGACTGGGCCTCTCTCACCGATCGCGTGGCCACACTCGAAGAACTGCCCGCCGCGCTCGATGACGTGCGACGTGGCACGACGAGGGGCCGAATCCTCGTTGATCCCAATCGGGGCTGACTGGTTCTCAACTTCGCCGCACGACACGACGCCGAACTGCCGGTCACCGACCAGTTAGTAGAACGGACTAAGCCACACTTTGCCGTTGTCACACGGCTGTACCGCCGACGGCGGTGTCAGGGGAACGGCTGATCCACCAGCGGAGAACTGGACGTTGACGGTCACGGCGTCGTCGCAGACCGTGTTGTTGGTCGGCACGTCTTGATAAGCGAGCGAGAAGTTCGTCACTGATCCCGGCTTGAGTACCAGCAAGGTCGGTGGGTCGTTGGCCTTCGCGGGGCTGAACTGGACGGCGTTGTTACTCGACGGTATGTCACTCAGGCTGATCGGCAGGACCGCTCCGGTCTTGTCCTGCAGCGTGAGAACGGGCCAACCCTTCACCGAACACGTGCCCGGCGTGGCCTTGGTCAACGTGACGCTCGCGTAGATGGTGCCGGCGGCGCCCTCACCTTCGTTATAGACGCCCGAGAAGGCACTCCCCTGGCACATCGCCGACGCTGGGATGGTGCTGGTGGTCGTCGCAACGGTCGTGGTCGTCGCGAGGTGCGTGGTCGTGGTCGTCGACGGACTGATCGCGTGTCGACTCAAGGTATAGATCGCCGCGAAGGCGATGAAGATTGCGACGGAGATTAATCCACGTCTCACTGACCGAAGTCCTCGGGCCGAATGGTGTCGAGAAACTCTCGCAACTCGGCGACGAGGTCGGCTTCATTGGTCGGTTCGATTTCGATATCGATGTCGTCGTCACTCTCGTCGTCGTCGAGTTCAAGTTCCATTACTTTGCCTTCGGCGGCCATGAGTTCGTCGCTCACGAGTATCGGAGCACCGACGCGCAGGGCGAGGGCCACGGCATCGCTCGGACGTGCGCTGACGTTGATCTCTTCGCGGTCGCGCAGCAGTCGCAGGTTCGCGTAGAAGGTGTTGTCGTGCAGGTCGGTGATTTCCGCAGCGAAGAGTTGCGCCCCGAGTGCAATGATCACGTTGCCGAGAAGGTCGTGCGACATCGGTCGAGGCGCCTTCACGCCCTGCAGCGCGTACGCAATCGCCGTCGCTTCGGGTGCCCCAATAAATATTGGCAACACGCGCGTACCGGCGACCTCTTCGAGAAGGAGCAGGGGCGTCGACGAACCGACGTCGACACGAACCGCCCGAAGTACGACTTCAACCATGAGGCCAGCCTAGACGGCGAGGGGTCGAATTTTCGCGCCTAGTTGCCGAGGTACTCCTGCAACGCACGTTCGTAGAGCACGTCGCGAAGCGCGCTCACTTCACTAGCCAGCTCCACCGTCACGCTCTGCGCCTGCTCGCCCGAAAGTCCGCTCGCCCGCGAACGAAGCGGCGCACTCAAATCGTCCACCAGTCCGACTTCGCGCTCGGCCACGCGACGAAGCGATCCGAGGAGTCGCACGTCGAGACCACGTGCGATCAAGGCATTGGCGCACGTCGCGACGCGCACGTCGTACTGCGTGAAGGCCATGTCGCGACCAAGTGACACGGGCGCGAGCAGACCGAGGGCGTGTAGGTGGTGCACCACTGTCGACGACAGTCCGGTCGCCCCGAGAAACTCCGACGTCGAGAGGTACTGCTGGTCGCTCGTCGCGACTTCATTGTCCAGTTCCTCCACGACCTTCAGGTTCGGACGTGGCGCCGGCGTCGCTGCTGGCGTCGCCGGGACGGGAATCGAGACGATGTTGGTCACCGCATCGCGGGCCGCGTGTCGAGGACTCGACGCCACCGGCATGTCCTTCAACAGACCCTGCTCGATGAGTCGAAGTCGCACCACGCGCAGTGGCACGAACTCTTCCTGGGCCAACCTGATGGCTTCGCGCAAGCAGTCGACGTCGCGCTCGGAGTAGAGGCGGTAACCCTTTCGACTGCGGCTCGGCTGTACGAGACCCTTGTCTTCGTAGTAGCGAATCTTGGAAAGCTCAATATCAGGGAAATCCTTGCGGAGTTGGGCGTGAACTTCGCCAATGCGCATGATGCCCTGATTGCCATTCATCGCGTCGCCTCCCAAAACACCAGCTTAAATTTCCCGATCTGCACCTCGTCGGCCGAGTGGAGCGTCGTCTCTTCGACGCGCGTCCCGTTCACGTACGTGCCGTTGAGTGAGTTGAGGTCGCGCAAGGTGATTCGACCACTCCCCGTTCGCGTGAAGATGGCGTGATGGCGCGAGACCGACACGTCGTCGAGCAACAGGTCGCTGTTCTCGTGACGACCGACGGAGGTGATCTCCGCCTTCAACTCAATCCGGTTACCTGCTTCGAGTCCGGCGGCGATGACGAGTTCGTCACCGTGTTCGCCGTTCGGTCCTCGACTCGAACC
>DATCFS010000131.1:0-3823 GCA_036509375.1 Acidimicrobiales bacterium | reverse complement strand
TGGCCCTCGCCGGCATCGCCTCGGGAATATCGTCGGAGTTCTATCCATCGACCGGGGGAGCGAATCTGCTCTTCGCCTTCGAAGCGGTCGTCATCGGGGGCATTGGTTCTCTCTGGGGCACGCTCATCGGTGGCGTGGCCTTGGGGATCGCGCAACAGATTGGGGCGCACTACAACCCGGCGTATCAGGTGCTGGGCGGCAACATCTTGTTCCTCGTGGTCTTGGCGGTGCGACCGCAGGGACTCTTTGGCAAGAAGACGGCGTTCTCGTGAGATCGACGCGCGCCCTCGAACTGGCCGGTGACGCCGTCGTCTCGATTAGACGAAGCCGGATCTCGCCGCTCTACACGCTCTCGGGTGCCGCCGTCCTCGTCATTCTGCTCAGTTGCGCGCCGTGGATCCTCAGTTCGGCCAACGTCTCCATTCTGCAGAACTTCTTCATCCTCGTCATCATGGCGACGATGTGGAATCTGCTCGCGGGCTACGCCGGCATGGTCTCAATCGGTCAACAGGGTTTCATTGGTCTTGGTGCCTACGCCACGCTGTACTTCGCCCTGAAGGGCGTCAACCCTTTCGTCGCGATCCCGCTGGCGATTGTGACGGTCGCGGCCATTTCCGTTCCCATCACCTATCTACTCTTGCGACTCCGCGGCGGCTACTTCTCGGTTGCGACGTGGGTCGTCGCCGACAGCGCGTTGCTGCTCATACTCTCCTTCACCTATTTGGGCGGTGGCACCGGTGCGGCCCTGCCCGGTCTCGTTAACCTGACACCCACCCAACTCAACCACGACCGATACTTCTCCACCTGGATAATGGCGTTGGTTGTCGTCATCGCAACCTATCTACTGTTGCGCAGTCGCTTGGGACTCGTGCTCTCGTCGGTGCGTGACAACGAGGTGGCGTCGCGCAGTTCGGGCACCAAGGTGACCTCAACGCGCCGCATGGTCTACATCGTCGCCGCGGCCGGTTGCGCCGCGGCCGGGGCGGTCCTGGCGATCAGTCAACCGTTCATTCAACCGACCAACGAGTTCAGCCTCTCGTGGACGGCCGAAATGCTCTTCGTCACCATGATTGGTGGGCTGGGGACGATCGAAGGACCGATTCTCGGCAGCGTCATCTTCATTGCTCTCCAGCAGTGGTTACAGAACTGGGGTGCCTGGTACCTCATCATCTTCGGGGCCATCGCCGTCGCTATCGCGATTTGGCAACCCCAGGGACTATGGGGAACGATTCGGCGCCGATTCAACTTCGAACTCCTGCCCGTGGGCTACCGGGTCCTTGATAGTCGACAGGTCGCCGAGGCCACCAGTAGTCCGTTCGCGGCCCTGCAGCGTCGTCGAGAACAAAGAGCGGCCGCGAAGAGTACCGCGCAGGCCGCCGCCCCATCCGATCAGATTCACTGAAAATTCGCGCCTAGTAGCATTGCACGGTGCCCGCTTCTAAACCTTCCCCCCGTCGCGCCTCCGGTGGCGCTCGACCAGCGAGCGGCCAAGGCTCGGGCGGACCAAGAAAACCGGTGGCCCGAACGGGAAAACCGGCGCCCCGGGGTGCGGGCGCGCCGCGCAAACCCCGTGACGCGGGCGGTTCGTCGGGCTCTCAGAGCCGCACCCCACGCGACGGCGCCGAACGCCGTATAGATAGGGGTAGTAGCGACGCGCGACCTCGTCGCCCGGCCGCCCCCCGCTCCCGAGACGCCAGTTCCGGGGAACGACCGGTTCGCCGCTACGAGCGCGACGAAGGTGAATCGCGTGATCCGAGGTCGAGTGAACGTCGACCGCGCCCCAGCAGCGCGGGACGAGCGAGTCGACCGGCAAGCACGACGAACCGCGACGGTCGAGGACCCTTGCCACGTCGCGACGACTCCTCGGCCCGCCCTCGTGAGGGCGGTTACCGCGAGACGTCGAGCGACCGACCCCGCCCGCCACGAAGTGGCGAGGATGCTCGTGACGCCCGTCCGACTCGAGGGTCTCGAACGAACGAGCGCGACGCGCGTGGTCGCCGCCCGAGCCTGCCGCCGCGGGGCGCTCGCCCTGGCGCGAGGACCTCGGAGCGCGACGACCGACCACGACGAGCGTCCGGCGCTCGCCCTGACCGTCGACCACGCGAGCTAACGCCCGAAGAGATTGAGCGCGTGAAGGCCGATTCGTACGGTCGGGCCAAGGGTTGGGGCGGCGTGGCCCGTAAGGGTGGCGCACATATCTCCTCGACCGGTCAGGCCATGGAGGTGACGCCGAGCACCGGTCGTAAGCCCGACCGGATGTCGACCTGGGAGCAAGAGGTTCGACCGGCGACGGCCGCACCGGTCGCCAAGTCAAAACCGAAGGCGAAGTACGCCCTGCCCGGTGACATCGCCGCCGACGTTCGTAAGGCCTTCATCGGTACCTCGTACATGCGAGAGAAGATGGTCATTACCCTGACGCGCGCCGCCGAGGCCTACGACCGCAAACGGTACGAGGAGGCCCTGCGCCTCGGTCGCATCGTCGCCGACGCGGTGCCCGGGGTGGCACCGGTGCGCGAGTTGACGGGCCTCGCGGCATACCGCGCCGAGCGTTGGAACATGGCGAAGATTCACTTGCGTGCACATTTCACCATCACCGACGATCCGGAACACCTACCCCTCGTGATGGACTGCGACCGAGCGAACCATCGCTACCGCGCCGTCGAAAAGACGTTTGGCGAACTCGAAGAGGCCGAACCGACGGCCGAGGTACTGGCCGAGGGTCGCATCGTGATGGCGGCGGCCTGGGCCGATCAGCGCATGTACGCCGAGGCGATTGAGCTTTTAACCAAAGCCGGCGCGACCAAGCAACTTCGCAACCCCAGTTACCGACACGTCCGCCTCTGGTACGCACTCGCGGACGTGTTCGACCGCGCGGGTGACGTCACCTCGGCGCGCGAACTGTTCGCGCGGGTCGTCATCGCGGAACCGGACGCGTATGACGCGCAGGCCCGATTGTCCGAGCTGGGGTCAACGGCGCCCAAGAAGAATCGCAAACGCCGCGCGACCCCGGTGTCGAAGAAGAAGCGTGCCGATTAACTGAGCGCCGCCATGGCGGCGACGAGGGAGATGTCGGCCCCTCGGGTGTCACCCACGAGTCCGACCCTCATTTTGTTCATCACGTAGGCAATCGTGAGGTTGAGGTCTTGATCCATCATGATGAGTGATCCGCCGTAGCCGCCCCAGTAGCAACTCCGTGGCCCGATGGGCACGTCGTTGCTCGCCAGGCCGTACCCCAGTCCGAAGGCCAGATCGACACCGAGGACCTGGTCGACGCCACTCACTTGACGTTGGAAGATCTGGTCACCGGTCGACTCCTTGAAGAAGCGGTGACCGTTGGCGTGCCCATTATTGGCGATGACTTGCTGGATGGTGGCGACCGACAGGGCGTTGCCGTGACCGTTCGCGGCGGGGATTTCTGCCGCTCGCCACCACCGCTCGTGGGGCATGAGTGGGTCGACGGGCTGGTGGGTGAGCGTGCGCACGCGAATGGAGTCGTCGGCGTAGCCGGCGAAGTCCTCGGGGGGAGGGGGCATCACCAAACTGACGCGCCCTTCTTCGGACGCCGGCAGTCCGATGAAGAAGTCAGCGCCCAGGACATCGGCGACTTCGCTCTTGAAAAACTGGCCAATCGTCGTGCCGGTGATGCGTCGAACCACTTCGCCGATTAAGAATCCCTGACTCAGGGCGTGGTAGCCCGACTTCGTGCGATCGTCCCACCACGGTTTCTGTGCCGCTAAAAGCGACGTCGCGAGTTCCCAATCGGCGAGGTCCCGCCCCTCGAGTGGTTCCTGCCAACCGGAAAGTCCGGCCGTGTGGTTCATCA
>DATCFS010000130.1:0-4449 GCA_036509375.1 Acidimicrobiales bacterium | reverse complement strand
CACCGGACGCATCGCGTCGATGTGGTCGAGTCGCCGTCGCGTGCCGACTACGGGAACGTGCTCAGCCTCATCCACCGTTCAACCGGCCGTTCCGTGTTGCGGCCGGACTGGCGGACCAACCTCCGCCATCACTGGACCGGTTCGTGGCCGAGCACGTCCACCAGTCCAGCTTCGAGGTCCTTTCGCTTGATCTTTCCGGTCGTGAGCACCGGCATCACCGCGACGACCGAGATTTCACGTGGACGCCGAGTTCGAGCGACGTTTGCGAGGAGGACATCCTTGATCTCCTTCACGAGAGTCGGAAATTCGTCGGTTGACGTCACGCTCGTCACGCCGTCCAGTTGAACGAACAGTACCGGTACGTGTCCGTAGACGTCGTCGGGGATTCCGACAACCGCGGCGAATTGCACACCGTCCACATCGAGGACGAGTTCCTCGATCTCGCGAGGAAAGATCTTTTCGCCACCGCGATTGATAACGTCGTCACTGCGCCCGACGAGAAAGAGATAACCGTCCTCGTCGAGATATCCAAGATCTCTCGTGTGAAGCCAACCGTCGGCGTCGAATCGATCCTCGTAACCCTCCCCCTCGTACCGTCGAATCACCGACGGCCCGCGAATCTCAACCTCTCCGATCACTGGTCCATCGGTGGACTCACTGTTGATGGGCGTCACGCGTAAATCCACGCCGACGGGCCGTCCCACCGATCCGACTTTTCGCGGCGCGTCGAAAGGATTGACGCAGATCTGACTGGCCGCTTCGGTCATTCCGTAGGACTCGACAATCGGAATTCGCGTGACATCTTCAAAGCCGCTCAATCGCGACGGCGAGAGAGGGGCCGACGCCGAGCGAACGAATCGAACGCGCGTCGGGATCACCTCGCCGTCTCGAAGTGGCGTGAGTCGCGCGATGATCGCTGGCACGGCGTTGATCCACGTGACGTCCAGTGCCTCAATGGTGGGCCAGAAGTTACTTCGGTGAAAACGGTCGTCCAGTACGAGTGACGCGCCGCCGACCAACGTAGCGAGCAGCCCCACTACTTCAGCGTTGATATGCCACAGCGGAAGGGGGTTGAAGCCCCGTTCGTGCTCGTCGAGTGAGTTGTGGCGCGCGACGTTCGCCGCGACGAAGAGGAGTTGCGCCATCGGCAACTCCATAATCTTTGGCGTCCCCGTCGTCCCCGACGACGACAACACGACTCCCCCCTCTTCGGTGTGGTCAACCGACCCGTTGCCTTCGCTCAGCACTGCGCGCTCGTTCGACGCGTCGTCATCACCGACGTCCCACCACTCGGAATCGATGGACACTGGGGACGGAGCATCGCTCACAACTTTCGTAATCCTCAGACGGGCCAAGACTCGACGGAGTTGTTCCGGATCGCCCGTCACGAGCACGGGATCAATCGGCGCAACCCACGCACCGGCGCTCAGAAGGGCGAGAAACGCAACGGAGAACGAGAGCGGCTGCTCGACGATCAGGGCGACTCGCTCCTTCGCCAGCAGTCCTCGCGAGCGCCACGAGGATCCCAGTACCTGCACGCGAGTGGCGAGCTCGACGTACGTCACAATCTCGGTACCCGCGACGTTCAACAGGTACGGGTCGTTGGCTCGTTGCTCACCGCGTTCGTCGACGAGTGCACGAAGTGATTTCGTGTCCGCGGAGCGATCCGATGTTGTCGACATAGTTTGGTCCGTTAGTACATCATGCGTGGATCGGCGTAATGCTTGAACTCGAGAAGATTTGATGAAGGATCACAGATGACGAACGTCTGATGCACTTCGACCATTCCCTCAAAACGATTCGCGAGCTCACTATAGAAGGGCACGTCGCGTTGACGACAGAGGTCGTAGAAGGCGTTGAAGGCCGTACTGTCGCGGAACGTGACGCCGAAGTGCCGTGGGTACATCTCGAGTTCGTTCATCGGGGTCACGTCAGTGAGGGGCGTCAGATGGCACACCAACTGGTCGCCGAAGAAATCGAAGGTGACGCGGTCGTCGTACCGACGGGCCAATTTGCATCCCAACTTGCCGACGTAGAAACCGACCGTCGCATCAAGGTCGTTCGCAGGAATCGCGAGGTGGAAGACGTCGCGACTCTCCCTCATCGTCGCTCGTCGAATGGATCCATCGTCGGCTCAAAGGTCAGCAGGGTTTCGCTGCGCAAACCGAGCCGAATCGTCTCGAGCGCGACCAACTCCGACGTTGAGATATTGCCGAGATTCACATTGGGGCCGAGTCGACCGACAAAGTATCCCTGGAGTTCGACCGTGGGGGCCTCGAACAGGAGTCGGTCGACACTGACCCCGCTCGTCACAATCTCTTCGATGAGACCAAAGCGGAGTTCGCCGTTGGGCCGACAGACGCCCCCGTGACCGCTCTCTCGAGTCTCGAGCGTAACGAAACGCGCGCCAGCGTTCAGGTCGTCACGAATGTAGGAAATCCACTTATTGGGCGCCATGTTCTCGGACTTCATCGAGTCCTTCGATCCGACTTCTGAGATCACCGTGAAATCGTGACTCAGCTTCGCGACGTACTCGGCTTTCTCGGCGTCACTGATGTCAATCGTGCCATTGGAGACTTCGACGTACTGGCATCCGTACGACTGACACATCGTTCGGAACTCCTCAAATCGATTCTGCAGGAGGTACTTCTCAAAGAGAGTGCCGCCGAAGTAGAAATCAACACGCTCGCCCCGGAGCACTTCGATTTTCTTCTTCATGTCCTTCGCAACAACCGATGTGCCCCACCCAAACTTCATGAAGTCGAGGAATTCGGCCGAACTCGAGACGAGGTCGGTAAAGAAACCAAGCGGGAGTCCCTTATCGATCGCCATGGTCACGCCGGCTTCGCGTGGTTTCGCAGGGCGCAGTGGTAAGTCCAAGTCGTATCTACTCATAGTGGTGAGAACCATCCAGTCCGTGACGTCAGCAACTCGGATGATCTTCTTTACCAATTCATCCGCGTTATGTGACGCTATCGGTGAGAATTACCCCTAATTCGGGAATTTGCTTAGAGTTTCCTAATAATCATTTGGCGAACCTAACCTTGCGCGCGTTGCCGTCGCATCGTCACCACGATTTCGGAAAGGCACCCTCAATGGCCGTCGCAATGACGCGATAACCGGCGTTGTTCGGATGGTCGTCGGGTCCCCACGGCGGCGGCGTGCACATCCACGTGAGGGTGCACGCGGACTGCACGTTTTGTGGCACGGTGCCCACGTGGGCGAGCGGGACTGGGTCGGTATTGGCGGTCTTGAAGGCCCCCGGAACGTTCGCCATCGGAACGTGCGCCTGGACGTACGCCGCCTGGAGTGTCGCGTTCAACTGCGCCATCACCCGCAAGGTGAGGTTCGCCTCAGTGACGCCGCTGCCGCTTACCAAGTAGTCGGCTAAAAACGGATCCTCGTACAAGAGCCCGACGAAGTGAACGTTCGGTCCGGCCGCACTCCGTAGCCGTCGGAGGACCGTTGGCATGTTTCGGCGAACTGACGTGAGGCCCCGATTAGCGCAAGCCAGATCGACCGTGGAATGCAACAGGCAGGCGCGTACGTCATTGAAGCCGAGGTCAATCGTTACGAGGCCAATTTCGTTCGAGTTCTTCGTGAGGTACGTGATCGAAGCGGTCATTTGGCCGGCCGGCTTCGCGTAACAGGCGTCATCGGCGCCGGAGATCGTAATCAACGTCTCGCCGGGGCACCCCACTTGACGCAGCGTCAACGAGAGACCCTTGGCCGCTTCATCATGCACGATGTCGTTGGCGTAACCGGTGCTCGTTCGTTTCCCGTTGTGCGCCGGGATTCCCGTCGGCTGGAAACCGAGTGATGACGAGCCTCCTACGGCGAGATAGAAGCCAGTCTTCGTCGTATCGTTCGATGCGGTCGCCCGAGTCACCATTCGGTCGCCCACGATGACGACCGCGATGACGGCCACCACGACGAGCGTGACGACGACCCGTACACCACGCTTTGTCAACAGCATCAACACAATCCTTCGTGAACGACCAACGAGACCCATCCGTTGAACTCGAGGTGCCCGTGCGAACGGGCTACTGTTCCCAGCGAATCCGTACCAGCGCACGGCGCGTCGTCGCGTTCTAACACCCAGACGAGTTTACGCCCTTCGTTGGCCCACAACGTGACGCACGACCACGCCCTGGGATCAGAAACGCGTGGACCAGGACCAGCCCTCAGCCACGACTGCGTCAATGGCGCGCATCGACGTCTCTCGTCGCTCTTCGGGAGAGCCCACCACCTCGACGAGCCGTCGATCTTCCGTGGTGAGACAGTGAACGAACCGCCGATGCATCTCGTGTCGCAGCTCTTCGCCGTCACGCGTCCCGTCCTGCTCGAACGGCACACCCTCCGGACTTGTCACGATGTAGAGCGCGCGGTCAGTGCGCGAAAGTGCCCGCACCGCATCGGACGACCGTCCGAGGTAGCGCTCCTGCCACA
>DATCFS010000129.1:0-5675 GCA_036509375.1 Acidimicrobiales bacterium | reverse complement strand
TGGCCGAGTGGTTAGGCAGGGGCCTGCAAAGCCCCGTACTCCGGTTCGAATCCGGACGCCGCCTCCAGAGTTTTGTTGGAGAGTCACCCAGCAATTGAAGAAGTTCAACCCCCGTTCACCGCGCTGTGGGGTGTGCTCGTACGTTCGTCGTTGGAACCCCTCCGGACGGTAATTAGGATGGTTGGAACTCCCACGACGTAAGCAGTGACAGGAGGACCAGCGTGACAACTAGGAAGCCGCCCGGTGTTAACTGGGAAACTTGGATAGATCGCCAGATCCGAGAAGCGTCGGAACGCGGTGAGTTCGAGGACCTGCCCGGAAAAGGAAAGCCGATAGCGGATCTCGACAAGCCACATGACGAAAACTGGTGGATCCGTCAGAAGCTGCAAAGCGAGGATTTGTCATACCTGCCGCCTTCGCTCGCGCTAAAGAAAGAGGCGGACAGCGCGCTCGGCGTTGCGCTGTCCGCCAAATCGGAGAGTGAGGTGCGCGAGATCCTCGAGCAGATCAACGAAAAGATCATCAGGGCGAACCGACTCGGCATTAACGGTCCGTCTGTCGCCCTCGTACGCTATGACACCGAACGTGTTCTACGGGATTGGCAAGAACGGCGAATGAATAGACCCTGACACACCGTGGCGCACCACGACGACGTTCTTGCCCTCGAGTTCGTCGATCACGCTCAGTCCTCTTTACCCTTCGCTTCCATGTCCTTTACGACGGCGTCGTAGCCCGCGGTCGTGAAGATGCGGCGCAGGTCAACGACCTGTTGGACGTCGATGTCTTTGTGTTTTGGTTTCGTGATGACCTCGACATCATCGCCAAATCGAATGTGGTACTTCCCGTCGTGCTCTTGCTCGACCGTTCCTGTCGCCTCGAGCAATGACACGACGTCGTGCCATTCGATGTTGTGACTCGTCGGGTGTTGGAAAATCTGGAGAAGTGTGTCGCGATTGTGGCTGTTGAGGTGTGGCAAGTCTGATGTCAACGTCGTGTACCTCCGTACTTGACCTCAGTGTACTGAGCAGTTGGTTGAGCCGTTGATGGTTGAAACGCGATTGATTCGCTCACTCTGTAACAGCAATGTCACAAAAATATCACGAGCGCATCTCACCTCTATACGGAGATCAAGCGTTTTCGGGGAGGTACCGAAAGTGTCTGAATGGTGAAAGTTGCGTGAACATATGCTGTTGAGAAAGTTCGACTCGCGAGATGCCATGGGCGAGTATTTGTCAGAATTTATTAGGAACTTGGTCGCGTCAGCGGATTCATCATCGAGGGGGGGAGGTGTGAAAATGGACGCTCATCAGGCGCTCGTTATCCGGCCGTACTTCGTGCCGGAGAAGGGCGCCGCCGTGCGCCTCGGCCAGCGATTCACGAAATGGCGTGGCACCCAATCGGCGTTGATGGCGTTACTGCTCTCCTTCGTCATCATCGCGCTCATCACCGTCGCGGTAGGACTGCTCGTCTTTCACGTCCTGGCTCACGGTTACATCGGAACCGTTGATCGCTCGTTCAGTCGATGGCTCGAATTGCATCGGAGCAAAGGTTGGAACCACTGGACCTATGAGGCAACCTTCGTGGGCAGTTCGATTCCGGTCGCCGTCATCGCTGCGGTCGTGACAGTGCTGCTTGCGTTTCGACGATGGGGACGTCAAGCCCTCCTTCTCATCTTCGGGTTAGTTGTCGAGCTGGCCGTCTTCCTGACGGCGAATTACACGGTGCGACGTCCCCGTCCATCGATTCGCCACGTTGGCGCCACGCCATCCACGTTCAGCTTCCCATCGGGCCACGAAGCTGCTGCCGTGGTCCTCTACGGGGGGATTGCGGTGATTGTCTTTATCGCGACGAAACACCTGCTTCCGCGGATCCTTGTTGGGGCCTTCGCCACCGTGATGATCGTCGGCATCGGCATTTCACGGATTTATCGGGGCGACCACTTCCTAAGCGACGTCATCGCTGGCCTCCTCGTCGGGGTCGCGTCGCTGTACGCCGGAATCTTTGTCACTCGGGTCGTTACCGAAACGGGATTGAGTTCGAGCGGCGACGTCGTGCCCGCTCTTCAGCAAAATGTGCCGACCGAATTGGAGTCATCGTGACGGACAAGATTGCGGTTGTCGCCCATAGCCAGAAACTTCTCGGCGGCGGACTCGGAGAACTGCGACGCGTTCTTGCGCAAAACGGAGTCAACGATCCCCTCTGGTACGAGGTGCCCAAGAGTCGCAAGGCGCCCCAGGTCGCTCAGGAGGCCCTCGATGAAGGAGCAACGCTTCTGTTCGTGTGGGGTGGCGACGGTACCGTGCAACGTTGCGTCGACGCGGTCGCCGGGAAGGACGTGGCGATCGCGATCCTGCCGGCCGGTACCGCGAATCTTCTGGCGACCAATCTGAAGATCCCCATCGATCTGAAGGCCGCCGTTGACATCGGACTACACGGCGAACGTCGCGCGCTGGACGTCGGCGTACTCAACGGTGAGCGGTTCGCCGTGATGGCCGGCGTTGGCCTCGACGCCGTCATGATGCACAATGCCGATGGCACGTTAAAGGACCGGTTCGGTCGTTTGGCGTACTTCTATACGGGCGCTCGAGCCGCACTGATGCCACCGCGCACGGTGAAGATCGACGTTGACGGGGTTCGGTGGTTCAAGGGCAACGCCGCCTGCGTGCTACTAGGCCAAATGGGAACGCTCGGCGTGGGCATGGTGGCCTTTCCGGACGCCCAGCCTGACGACGGACTTTTGGAGGTGGGCGTGATCACAGCGCAAAGCGCCGTCCAATTGGTGCGCGTACTCGGTCGGGTCGTCATCGGTCAGCCCGAACGTTCGCCCTTCACCGAGATGACGAGGGGTAAGGAGGTCGAAATACGAGTCGACACTCCGACGATGTACGAACTGGACGGCGGCGCACGCAACGCCAAGCGCAAACTGCACGGCTCCATCGAAAGCGGCGCGATCACCGTGTGTGTGCCCTCTAAGGCGACGCCGTGAGCAGCGCCTCGCTCGTTCCCGAAACGCGCGAACTCTCGGGCGACGACGCGTGGCGAACCTTGCACCGCACCGGTGAGGGGCGACTCATGCGTGACGCCTTTCGCCGCATGCGCGTTGCCGACGGATTCAGTCACGCCCGTTCACTGGCGTTCGTTCTTTCCCTCGTCGCGATTCAGGGCCTCATTGGTCTCGTGGGAATTGCCAACATCGTGCACAAGGGAAGCATCAGTCAAATCGTGATCGCGACCATCCAAAGAGTTGTGCCGGGACCGGCCGGCCATCTCTTGACGACGGCCGGCGCTCAGGCTCATAATGTCGCCGGAGATCATCGCTATACCGCGGTCTATTTCGCCGTCGTCGGTGGGCTTATCACCGCGACGACGGCGATGGGCCAAGTGGAACGGGGTCTCAATCGAATCTACGGGATTGAACAGGACCGTCCGTCGATGAAAAAGTACTCCCTCGCATTCGTCTTCGCCGTCAGCGCGGGGACGCTCGTCACGCTCGCCTTCACGTGCTTGGCCGTTGGCAAGGGCCTGTTTCGCGGCACCGGCCTCAACGCTCTCTCGGACGCGTGGTCGGTAATTCGCTGGCCGCTCGGCTTCGCTCTCATCCTGCTCGCGGTCACCTGTTTGTTTCGATGGTCGCCGCGTCGTTCGCAGCCCAATATGTCGTGGCTCGCGTTTGGCGCGGGGGTTTCAATGGTGCTGTGGGGGATAGTGACGATTGGTTTCGGGCTCTTCTTCCAGAACAGTTCGACGTTCGGTAACACGTACGGTCCTCTGGCCGGTGTCGTGGCGCTGCTCTTATGGAGTTTCTTTTCGAGCGTGGCCCTCTTCTACGGGGCGGCGATCGCGGCCCAGCTCGAAGCGATCAGGGCCAACGTGCCCGCTCCCCAGGACCCAGAGAAAGTTGCGAACTCGTCGCCCACCGCGAGATCCAGTACCGGAGGAAGTGCGCCGTGAAGATCAATGAGTCCGTCGTCCACAATCCGTCACTCGACGTGCGAGCGCGAGCCCGTCGGGTCCTGGAAGGCGTGGTGGGTATTCCTTCGACGGAGGGAAACCGCATTGAAGTGCTCCGCAACGGCGACGAGATATTCCCCCGAATGCTCGAAGCCATCGCTGCCTCGACGCGGACGGTCGACTTCCTTACCTTCGTCTATTGGAAGGGCGACGTCGGCGAACGGTTTGCGAAACTGCTCGCCGAACGGGCCAGCGCGGGCGTTCGCGTGCGGGTGCTTTTGGACGCGTGGGGATCGCGGCCCATCGAGCGTGAGTTGCTCGACCTCATGTCCAACGCCGGCGTTCAAGTCAACTGGTTTCGTCCACTACACCGGTTGCGACCTCGAGAGGTCAACCACCGGACGCACCGAAAGATTCTCGTCGTCGACGAGACGGTCGGCTTCACGGGAGGCGTTGGCATCTCCGATTTTTGGCTCGGCGACGCTCGCAACGAGAACGAATGGCGCGACACGCACTTTCGCGTCGAGGGGCCGGCCGTTGACGGACTGCGCGCCGCGTTCCTCGACAACTGGTCGGAGACCGATGCCAGTCCCCTCGACGCGGAATATGACAAATTCCCCGAACAGACCCACCCCGGTGAGAGTACCGTCCTGTGCATCCGCGGCGATTCGTCGTCCAACGGCAGCGAACTGAACGCCCTCTTCGCGACGCTCATCCAATTGGCCCAGCGACGGTTCCGAGTGACGACGGCCTACTTCGTACCGGACGACGACCTCGTGGAACGGCTCTGCGACGCCGCCGACAGTGGCGTGCAGGTGCAAATCCTCCTGCCCGGTCCCCACGCCGACAAACGGTTCGTCCAGTGGGAGGGTGAGGCCGACTACGCCCGGCTGCTCAAGTGCGGCGTCGAAATGTGGAATTTCCAGACGTCGATGCTGCACGCGAAAATCATGACGGTGGATGGCATGATCGCGAACGTGGGCTCGGCCAATTTCAATGCTCGCTCACTCGAGTGCGACGAAGAGTTCAACTTCGTCACGTTCGATCGAGCGATTGTTGACATTCTCGATGGTCATTTCAACGCGGACCTAGAGAAGAGCGTCAAAATCGATCCCTCACGTTGGAAACATCGGTCGCTGACGCAGCGAAGTGTCGAGCACTTGGTCACGCCCCTGCGGCGTTTTTCTTAGGGAGGTTGTCGTGGTACTCATTTTGCTTACGTTGCTCATCGCCGTCGTCGCGGGACTGGTCGTCTTCGTCGTTGCCCGGCGTTGGCCCCGCGTCGACCCGGGGGCGCCGACACTCACCCAACGGGCCATTGAAGTGGAGGTCCACAAGCACCGAGGACTTCGAGCCTTTCTCGATTCGCGGTTCGACACCACGGTCCTCACGGGTTTTGGTCTGACCGCGGCACTCGTGGCGATCATCATCGGCGCGCTGTGCATAGGGTTCTTGCTGATCATGATTCATACCAACACGGGGCTCGCGCGTTGGGATCACAGCGCCAGCAACTTCGGAGCGAAACACGCAACGACACTGTCCACCCATCTGCTCAGAGATCTCTCGCAACTCGGGGGTGCCTATTACATCGTGCCCCTCGCCTTCATCGTCGGCGTCATCGAGACAGTTCGACTTCGGTCCCGCTCGGTCTTCGCGTTTCTCATCGTGTTGGTGGGAGGACAGTTCCTGGTCGCCAACGTCATCAAGTCACTCGTCGGTCGTGC
>DATCFS010000128.1:0-10188 GCA_036509375.1 Acidimicrobiales bacterium | reverse complement strand
CTCGTGGGCGATTCCGACGACGTCGTCGACGAGCGTCGCGTCGGCGATCGGTACGTGGGCGCATACCTCGCCAGTGGCGGGGTTGTAGACGAGAAGGTCACCGGCCCCTTCGACTCGTTCGTCATTGATGAAGTAGGGGATAGTCCGCATCGAAACCTCTTTCTCGCCTCCCAATCTACCTTTCGATCCGCAACGCACCACTAGCGTTGCTGCGTGTGCGCCCAAGAAAACAACCGTTCATTGCGCGACGCGGCCGCCGTCGAACCGCTCGGACCCGGGCGCTACGGCGTCACGATCTCTGACGACTACACGGTCGTCGGTCGACCCAACGGGGGATACCTGCAGTGCGTGTTGGGTAATGCCGCCCTCGCCGCGGCGACTGACGGCGGAGCCCCGCACGTGCACGTCACGTCAATCACGACCAATTTCATGAGTGCGCCGTCCGTGGGCCGGGCCGAACTGTTGACCGACGTTCGACGAGTGGGGCGAGGTGTCTCCTTCGTGCACGTGACCACGGAGCAGGAGAGTGTCGTCACCACCGAATCGCTGGTGACGCTCGGCACCCTTGACGGGGATTCGGCCATTCGCTACATGGACGCCACGCCACCCGACGTGGCGCCGCGCGAGCAGTGCCTGCGCCGCACCGTCGTGGAAGAAGTGAAGATCATGGGTGTTGTTGACTTTCTACTCGACCCGTCGTCGGCCGGTTGGTTGGACGGCGGGCGTAGTGAGAAGGGCGAGGTGCTCGGATGGCTGCGCCTCGATGACGGTGCGTCGAATTGGGACGCCTGGAGTCTGCTCTTCGCGAGCGACGGCCTTCCGCCGGGGACCTTTCCCCTCGGATCCTCCGGGTGGGTCCCGACCCTGCAACTGACGACCTACGTGCGACGCGTCCCGGTCGGCGAGTGGCTTCGCGCGCGACAGTGGTGCATCGTCATTGCCGACGACACCGTTGACGAACGGTGCGAACTCTTCGACGAGCGTGGCGAGATGGTGGCGTCCTCGAGCCAGCTCGCCATGGTCCGTTTCCCCGAACCGCGGTGACGTGACGGCCGTTCGTCCCCACGTCCTCGACGACGGCTCGCTCTACATCCGATCGCGACTCACCATTCCGAGTGATGAGGTGACGCTGCGGGTCACGACGTCGGGTGGACCGGGCGGTCAACACGCGAATCGCAGTTTGACCAGGGTCGTGGCGTCCTTCAACGTCGACGCGTCAGTCGTGCTGTCACACGCCGACCGCGAACTGCTCTTGGCGAAGGTGGGCTCGGTCGTGCGAACGAGTGCGAGCCGCTACCGATCGCAAGGTCAGAACCGAAGTGCGGCGTTGGAACAACTCACCGAAAAGATCGCGACGGCGCTGACGCGACTCCCGCCACGGCGCGCCACGAGGCCCACCAAGGGATCCAAGATTCGCCGGGTCGACGACAAGAAGGCACGAAGCCGGGTGAAGGAGCAACGACGCCGGCCAACGGACGATTAACGAACCTTGTCCAAGTGTCGAGCGATCGCCACGAGTGCCGAGTGCATGAGGTCGTCGAGCGAGGCATCGGAGTCCTCGTGCGGGCCACGGATCGGCGTGAGTGACGCGTAGCCCGCGACGAGCAACGCGCCGTCCTCGTCGGCGTCTTCGTCGCTGACGTCACCGAGCTGCGGTGTCGCGGCGCCCAGGCGAAGGGACAGTACGCCTTCGTCAGCCAGGGGCTCCCCGTTCTCTTGACTGGCCGACTTCACGACACCGGCACGTGATATGCGTCCCCGTCGCACGCCCTTCAGTTCAGTGGCTGGAAGATTGGGCACGTTCAGATTGAGGAGTGTTCCAGACGGAGCAAGCAGCATCTCTTGGAGTACTTCAAGGGCGACTTCGCCGGCCGTGTCGTAGTGCACGTCGTCGCCCCATTGGACCGACACGGCCAGTCCCGAGAGTCCGAGTTGGGCACCGGTGAGGATGGCGCCAATGGTTCCCGAGTGCAGAACACTTCGTCCGACGTTGGCGCCGGCGTTGATGCCCGAAAGTATCACGTCCGGCTGATAGTTGAAGCTGCCCACGGCGCCGAGGATGGCGCACAGCGCCGGCGGCGCCTCGAGGCCGTAGGTGGGGATCAGTTCGGCGCCCTCGATGGTATGACGCCGGTATTTCACGTGGGGGTCCGAGAAGACGTCGCCGACCGCCGCCGACATGCCCGAGAAATTGCTGTGCGGGGCGACCACCATCGCCTCTCGTTCCTCGCCCGGCGGCGCATCATCAATCCAGCGGGCCACGTTCCGGGCCAACACCGCGAGTCCGGGAGCGCGCACCCCGTCGTCATTCGTTATCAGAATCCGCATACGACCTACGATAACTATCGTAGGTAACGCCCCAGTGATTAAAAGGAAAACCGTCAATGCTGCCATCGGGTGAACAGATCGCCATCGCCCACGGCGAGGAACGGGCCGTGATCACCGAGGTCGGCGCGACACTGCGCACTTTCGTGAAGGGCGGACTCGCCGTCATCGAGGGATTCGCCGGTGAAGAGGTCCCCACCGGCGCTCGCGGGCAGGTCCTCTACCCCTGGCCCAATCGGATTGCCGACGGCCCGTGGTCGTTCTCGGACCGCACCGCACTCCCGAAGGTTGACGACGTCGCGCACGCCACCGCCATTCACGGCCTCGTTCGCTGGCGTCCCTTCCGCATTGATTCGGTCAATCAGAATCGCTGCTCACTGACCCTGCTGCTGCATCCCACCCCGGACTATCCCTTCCTCAGCGAGATCAACGTGACGTACCACCTTGGCAGTCTCGGTCTCACCGTCACGACGACCGTGACGAATCGCGACGACCTGCCGATTCCCTTCGGCGTTGGGTTTCACCCCTATCTGGCGGTCACGACGCCAACGATCGAAGGAGCCGAGTTGGAGGTCCCCGCGAACGCGTACGTGGCGGTCAACGATCGCCAACTGCCCACCGGTGAGATCTTGCCGGTGCGGGGCAACGCCCTCGACTTTCGAACCCGCAAATCACTCTCGGGACACGAGCTCGACACGACGTTCACCGAGTTGGTGCGCGACGACTCCGGTCTCGCGACGGTCGTGCTCGTCGACAGTTCCGGCGGAGCGATTGAACTGAGCGTCGATCGGAACTATCCCTATCTCCAGGTCTTCACGGGCGACCATTTGGAGAAGGGACGCCGACGCACCGCGGTGGCCGTCGAACCAATGACGTGCCCGCCCGACGCGCTGCGCAGCGGTAAGGACATCGTCGTGCTCGAGCCGGGCCAACACTGGGCTGGATCATGGCGACTGCGACGGAGATAACGGTGTCGGGTCGTGTGGTGCTGGTCACCGGTTCGACGAGCGGCATCGGTGCCGCGACCGCACGGTGTTTCGCCGAAGCGGGCGATTCGGTGGTCTACAACTCAGTGCGCAGCGTTGACGAGGGTCAGCGCCTCGCGGCCGCGACAGAGAATGCGCACTACGTCCAAGGCAATATCGCCGACGGTGACGACTGCCTTCGAATAATCGCCTCCGTCCTCGAGCGCTACGGCAAACTCGACGTGCTCGTGAACAACGCCGGCACCACCAAAGTCATTCCCCACGGGGATCTGCACGCCGCGACCATCGACGTCTGGCGCGAGATCTTCGAAGTGAACGTCTTTGGCACGTGGGTGCTCAGCGTCGCCGCGATGGACGCACTGCGCGCGACGAAGGGATCGATTGTGAACGTGACGTCGCTCGCGGGCGTGCGTCCGACCGGTTCCTCCATTCCCTACGCCGCCTCCAAGGCCGCGCTCAACCACGTAACGGCCCTGATGGCGAAGGTCGTCGGCCCCGAGGTGCGGGTGAACGCGGTCGCACCCGGACTGATCGACACCCCGTGGACGGCCGAGTGGGACGTCGTGCGTGACTTCGTGTCGACGGTCGCGCCCTTGAAGCGCAGTGGCACGCCCGACGACATTGCGAACGTCATAGTCGCGCTCGCGTCAACGCCCTACGTCACGGGCCAAGTCGTCGTCGCTGACGGTGGACTGGGACTCGCTACGTAGCGCTTGGCGGCGGTGGTACGAAGAGCCGCAGCGTCCAACAGAGCACCTTCGTCGCCGGGTGAATGAGCAGGCGAAGTCGGAGCGGACTGAGCGTCACGCCGAGCAGCTCTCGTTGCCACGGCGTCATGAGTCCGTACGAACTTCGCACGAGCAGCCAGTAGATGGTCCGTTGCTTCGCACCTCGCACAACACCGCGCGCCACGAAGTCGCGCGCCACGGCCCCTTCGCTACTCAGTCGAAGTTCCGGTCGAAAGGTGAGAATTGCCGCGTTGAGTTCGGCGACGGTCTCGGGCGGGTCGACCATGCCCATGTCGCGAGCTAGGTGCGCCATCTCGCCCACGTACCGATCGGCCTGGGCGGCACTCAGGCGCTGGCGCCCGTAACGGCGATAGCCGGTGAGAAACATGGACGTTTCGGCGGCGTGGACCCAGGCGAGCAGGTGCGGGTCGTTGGCGAAGTACGTCGCGCCGTCGTCGGCCGTCCCGCGCACCGCCTGGTGCACGGCCAAGACGCGCTCAATGGAGGCGAAGGCCTCGGCCCTGCTTCCAAATGTCGTGAACCCGATGAAGTCCGCGGTCTGGCGCAGTCGTCCCAGTGGGTCCTCGCGGTAACGCGAGTGGTCAGCGACGCCGGCCATGGTGTGCGGGTGGAGCATCTGAATGAAGAGCGAAGCCAGTCCACCAATCAACATCGGCGGCAGGTCAGCGTGGATGACGCGCGCGACGCCATCGACGGCGAAGTAGGCCTCGTCGGGGTCGTTGCAGCGAGTTGGTGGATCCCTGGTGAGTCCAATGGCGCCACGAATCGATTTGTTGACTCGTTGGCGAAGTCGCAGCGGCACGTCGATGGCCCACTTGGTCGTCACCGTGTCCTCCAGACCGTTACCCCCGGCACCAAGCCTACGTTCGCCGCTTTCAATTGGCGCAGGCGTCTGCGACACTGGAGAGATGGCCTCCACTCAACCGCTGCGTCGAACAACGACCGAGGGGGAGGTCGAGGTACGGGACGCCGTCGAGACCCAGAAGCCCTGGAACGTCATTGTCTGGAACGATCCCGTCACCCCGATGACCGTGGTGGTCGTCATCTTTCGCAAGATCTTCGGTTACTCCAACAACAAGTGCACGCAGTTGATGATGGCCGTGCACCACGAGGGACGCGCACTCGTATGGTCCGGGCACCGCGAGCGTGCCGAGTCCTACTGCGTAAAGCTTCAAGTCGCCGGACTCCAGAGCACCATCGAACAGGACAATTGATGGTCGGTGCGAAGCTGTTCACTCGTCGCCGCGATGGACGAGTCGAAGTGCGAATGAACGACTACGGACGCTCCGTCGTGAAGAGTGCCTTCGAGAACGTGCTCGCGGCCGAACGTGACCCCAACCACGAATGGCACGTGGCGTTAACCGGGCCCATCGACCCGAGCCTCGATCAGGACAACCCGCTCTCGATGTTGGCGCGCCAGAACGAGACCTCGACCAACGCCGAGTTGGCATCGCTCACGATCGACGAGCAGTTCTTGAATGACGGCGAGGCGTGGGCGTGGCTGACGACGCTCCAAGTGGCGCTGCGATCGACCGCGCAGTCGAACGGTCTGCTCACCGACGAGCAACTGGCGGCGACGAACGACGAGATTCTCACCTACGTACGGATGCTCCAGCAGTTCCTCTTCGATCTGGCGGCATGCTTTTAGATGACGACGCCGTAACGTCATCAAATCTCACACAACTCAAAGCAATTCGAGCAAATGTCGCGAAACGCCGTTCTAGTCTCACTCCATGACGAGCGCTTCCGATCGACTCGAGTTGTCGCGGCTCGTTCACCGATTCGGCTTCGGACCGAAGCCCGGTCAGTACGCCGAACTGCTCGGCCGCGGCATTCCCGCTGCTCGTGCGCAGATCCTCGCCCGTCGACCACACGACCCCGGTCTGAACGCACTCGTCACGCCACCATTCCCCGACATGGGACCAGCTCCCTCTGATCCCACAGCGAGCAACGCGTACTGGACCGAGGTCTACAAGCAGTCCATCAGCGTCGCCATGTGGTGGATGGACCGAATGGTGTTGGCCGACTATCCCTTCGAGGAACGCATGACGTGGTTCTGGCACGGCCACTGGGCGACGTCCATTAATAAGGTCTCTTTCGCTCGCCCGATGAAGATCCAGAACGAGACCTTGCGCAAACACGCGCTCGGCAACTTCGCCGACATGTCGCGCGCAATGGTCCAAGATGGCGCGCTCATCTACTGGCTCGACGGCGAGGAGAACAGTGTGTGGTCGCCGAACGAGAATCTCGGCCGTGAGTTCATGGAGCTGTTCACGCTCGGCGTCGGCCACTACTCGCAAAACGACGTGCACCAGGCGGCCCTCGCGTTCACGGGCTATCAAGTCAACCAAACCAGCGGCGCCGCCACCTTCTTGGCGAAGCAACACGACTACAAGCCCGTCAGTGTGTTGGACAAAACCAAAGCGTTCGACGCGCGCACCCTCAGCGACTACATCGTGTCGCGACCGGAGAACGCCACGTTCATCGCGCGTCGGATGTGGTTCCGCTTCATCTCCACCTCGATTGAACCACCGAGTTCGTTGGCGAAAGTCTTCGAGAATCGTGACATTTCGCAACTCATCACCACGATTGCCAAGAGTCCGGCGATGCGTCGACCGGGCGTCAGTCAAGCCAAGTCGCCCGTGGAATGGTTTGTCTCAGCCTGTCGCGCGCTCCGCATCACTCCCTCCACGTTGCCCTCCAGTGGTGACGTGGCGTGGATGTTGGACTCCATGGGTCAGTTCCCGTTCAATCCACCGAGCGTCGGAGGTTGGCCCTACGACGAGGCGTGGTTGACAGCCGCCTCGTCGCAGTACCGCATCGACATGACCTGGTACCTCTTGCAACACGGGCATCTGGAGCCGTTGACGTCCGTCGCCAAAGGAAAGATGGTTGAGGCCGCCGCCGACTGGTTGGGCGTGCCCCAGTGGAGCACGCGCACCGAGCGCTCCCTCAACCAGGCGTTGAGCGATCCCGTTCGATTCGCGACGCTCGCACTCTGTTCGCCCGAATATCTGGTGAGTGCATGAGTACGTGTGATTTCAGCCGCCGACAGTTCCTCAAGTACACCGGTGCGGCCGGCGCGGCGTCCATCGCGCCGACCCTGACGGCGAGCGACGTCGCGCAGGCGGCGACCGTCGCGCCCCTTCCCGTCGGCACGCCAATTCTCGTCATCGTGACGCTGTACGGCGGCAACGACGGCCTCAATACCGTGGTGCCCTACACCGACTCGACCTACATCGCCCAGCGACCGGGCCTCTCGCTCGGCGCTTCCGAGGTCATTCCGCTCAGTGACGGTCTGGCCCTCAACGGCACGATGACCGGATTCGGTTCACTCTGGACTGCGAACAAATTGGCGATTGTCTTGGGAGTGAGTTACCCCCAGCCCAATCTTTCGCACTTCACGTCCATGGCGATTTGGCAGACCGGTTCGCCGGTGGAGGAGATCTCGAGCGGATGGATCGGTCGCTACCTCGACAATCTGCCCCACGACCCGTTCCGCGCCATTGGTATCGACTCGACGCTCACACCGTTACTCGCGGGCGAACACCGGGTCGGTTCGATGCTGCCAATCAGTGGCCTCCAAGTACCCACTGGCTCGTTGGCAACCCAGATGCAACTCCTCGCTTCGTCGTCGCGTCAAGACACCGCACTGACGGCCGACGCCGCCGATTCGATCGGCGACCTCTTCCAACTGTCCGCGACGGTCGGACCGGTTCTGAAGAATGCGCCGCCGAGTTCGGCCTCGCCGCTCGGTCAACAGCTCGACGTCGTCGGCAATCTGATCACCGCCAACGTGCCCACCCGCGTGTACTCAGTCTCCCTGAGTGGATTCGACACACACTCCGACGAACTCAGTGCGCAAGGTAGGGCGCTCGGACAGGTCTCTGACGCCATCACCGCCTTCTTGGCGCAGGTCGGCGCCACGCCGCGCGCGAACGACGTCGTCGTGATGGTCTACTCCGAGTTCGGTCGAAGGGTCGCGACCAACGGATCGGGTACCGATCACGGTACGTCGGCACCGGTGTTCATCGCCGGCAACAGCGTCGCCGGTGGCTTCTACGGCGAGCAGCCGTCACTGACGCAATTGGTGGACGGCGACCTGGCGGTGACGACCGACTTCCGCGACATCTACGCCGCCCTGCTCTCGGACGTCTTGGGGACCGATCCGAAAAAGGTCCTCAACAACTGGCCGACCAAGCTCAATATCATCACGAACGCTTCGTAGATCCGGTCGCTGCACTAGCGACGGTTGCTTTACGCCCTCGTCTGGTTCACGACGTGGTTGATTGACGTCACCATTTCGTCGGAGCTGGCGCCCGGTCCAAAGACGGCCGCGATGCCGGCCGACTTCATGTCGGCGAGGTCGTTGTTGGGCACGATGCCGCCCACGACAACCGGAATGTCGGACCCGCGCTCGCGAAGGGCCTCGACGACGAGGGGAGCCAACGTCAAGTGGGCGCCCGACAACATAGACAGTCCGACGACGTCGACGTCCTCTTGGATCGCGGCGATGGCGACCGTCTCGGGTGTCTGGAAGAGCCCGGTGTAGACGACCTCCATGCCGGCGTCGCGCAACAATCGCGCCACCACCTTGATGCCACGGTCGTGACCGTCGAGCCCAACCTTGGCGACGAGGACGCGAACGCTCACAGGGTCGGCACCTCGACGTGACGACCGAAGACACTCTCCATGGCGCCCATCATTTCGCCGACCGTGACCTCGGCGCGTGCGGCGTTGATCAGTGCCGGCATGAGATTGACCTCGGGGTCGCTGGCGTCGGCACGCAGCGCGTCAAGGGCGAGCGCAACCTTTTCGTCGCTGCGGTCACTGCGGACTTGCTGCAGCCGTTGCACCTGTTTGCGCTCGTCCTCGTTGGTGATGCGAAGGATCTCGAGGTCGGCGTCGTTGTTGCCCTCGGTGAAGTCGTTCACACCCACGATCACGCGCTGGCCATCATTGAAGGCCCGTTCCAGGGCGTAGGCCGAGTCGGCGATCCGCCCTTGGAACCAGTTCTCCTCGATGCCGCGGATGCAGCCTTCGAGCATTGAGCCCTTTCCGAGTTCCATGATCTCGGCGAAGATCTCCTCGGCCTGTCGGGCCATCTCGTTGGTCAACTCCTCGACGAACCATGAACCGCCGAGGGGGTCGGCGACGTTGGTCACGTTCGTCTCGTGCGCGATGATCTGCTGCGTACGCAGCGCGATGCGCGCCGCTTTCTCACTCGGTAACGCCAACGCCTCATCCATTGAGTTGGTGTGGAGTGACTGAGTGCCACCGAGCACGCCGGCCAACGCTTCGATCGCCGTGCGCGCAATGTTGATCTCAGGCTGCTGGGCCGTCAGTGAGACGCCGGCCGTCTGCGTGTGGAAACGGAGTTTCCAGGAGAGTTCGCTCGTTGCGCCGTAGTGGTCCCTCATCCAGTTCGCCCACAGGCGCCGCGCCGCACGGTACTTGGCAATCTCTTCGAAGAAGTCAATGTGGGCGTTAAAGAAGAAGGACAGGCGTGGGGCCACGTCGTCGACGTCGAGACCGGCTTCGCGAGCCAGTTCCACGTAGGCGAACCCGTTCGCGAGTGTGAAGGCGAGCTCCTCGGCGGCCGTCGAACCGGCCTCGCGGATGTGATAGCCGGACACCGAAATCGAGTTCCACTTGGGCATCTCGGCGGCGGTGAAGGCAATCGTGTCGCGCACGAGTCGCATGGATTGGCGCGGAGGGAAGACGAACTCCTTCTGCGCCTGATACTCCTTCAGGATGTCGTTCTGCAACGTGCCGCCGAGTTGATCGCGCGCAACGCCACTCTCCTCGGCCTGGGCGACGAAGAGTGCCAGCATGACGGCGGCCGGGCTGTTGATGGTCATGCTCGTCGTAATGGTACCTACGTCGATGTCGGCGAAGAGGTCGCGCATGTCCGAGAGGGAGTCGATCGCCACGCCGCAGCGCCCGACTTCGCCGAGCGCCATTGGGTGGTCGGAGTCGAGTCCGAGGAGTGTCGGCATATCAAAGGCCGTGGACAGGCCGGTGCCGCCCGAACCAATGATGTCCTTGAAGCGCTTGTTGGTGTCAACGGCCGTACCAAAGCCAGCGAACATGCGCATCGTCCAAAGTCGTGAGCGGTACATGCTGGC
>DATCFS010000127.1:0-4923 GCA_036509375.1 Acidimicrobiales bacterium | reverse complement strand
CGAGGAGTCGGTAGGCCCGGGGATCCGTTGTTTCGGAGAGTTCGGTCAGCGACGTGAAGTTGCCGAGCGACTTACTCATCTTCTCGCCACCGACCATCACCCAGCCGTTGTGATCCCAGTGGGTCGCGAACCGTTTGCCGGCCGCCACGGCCTGGGCCCGTTCGTTCTCGTGGTGGGGAAACTTCAGATCGAGGCCGCCGGTGTGGAGGTCGAATCCCTCACCGAGAAGACCGAGTGACATGACCACGCACTCGGTGTGCCACCCCGGGCGCCCATCGCCGAAGGGGGCGGGCCACTTCGGTTCGCCGGGCTTGGCGTTCTTCCACAGGGCAAAGTCCAACGGCGAGCGCTTCTCATCGATGGTCTCGACGCGCGCGCCGGCTCGAAGTGAGTCGAGCGGCTGTCCGGCGAGCAGACCGTAGTCCGGCACTCGGCTCACGTCGAAGTACACGCCATCAGTGGTCACGTACGCAATCTCGTTCTCGAGGAACCAGCTGATCAACTCGATCATCTCGTCGACGTAGTTCGTCGCGTGTGGGGACACGTCGGGACGCGCGACGCCGAGGGCGTCCATGGCGTCCCACCACCGAGTCTCGTACTCGGCGACGACTTCTCCCACCGTGCGGTCCTCTTCGTGACTACGGGCGATGATCTTGTCGTCGATGTCGGTGATGTTGACGACGAAGTTGACGACCAGTCCCTGGAACGTGAACCAACGCCGCGCCACGTCCCAGACGAGCGTGAATCGACCGTGTCCGAGGTGGGGAAGGTTGTCGACGGTGGGACCGCACACGTACATTGACACGCGACCGCGGTCGCGCAGTTCGAGGTCGCGAACCTCACCGTGGACCGAATCGAAGAGGCGAATCACTGTTCTAAACTACGCCAACCATGCCAGACGCTCTTACCCCGACGCCCCACGAGGTACCCGAGAAGCCCTCGATCGACGGCCTCGAAGAGCACTGGATGACGCGCTGGGACAAGGAGAAGCTCTACCTCTTTAACCGCGAGGCGACCCGTGAGACGGTTTTCTCGATCGACACCCCGCCGCCGACGGTGTCGGGGACCTTGCACATTGGTCACGTCTTTAGTTACACGCACCCCGACATCGTGGCGCGCTTCTGGCGGATGCAGGGTAAGAACGTCTTCTACCCCATGGGTTGGGACGACAACGGACTGCCGACCGAGCGACGGGTCGAGAACTTCTACGGGGTGCGCTGCGACCCCTCGCTCCCCTTCGACCCCTCCTTCTCACCACCGGACAAACCGGGCGACAAGAAGATCTCGATTTCGAGGAAGAACTTCGTCGACCTCTGTTTGACCCTCACCGCCGCCGACGAAGAGGCCTTCAAGAACCTCTGGCAGCACCTCGGCGTGAGCGTCGACTGGACGCTCGAGTATTCGACCATTTCGCGCCACGCCCAAGCAATCTCGCAGCGCGGCTTCTTAGAGATGCTGGCGCGTGGTGAGGTCTACTCGGCCGAGGCGCCGACCCTCTGGGACGTGGACTTTCGAACGGCCGTCAGTCAGGCGGAGATGGAAGACCGCGATCGCCCGGGTAACTACCACCGCATTGCCTTCGACCGCAGCGACAACACGGGCACCATCGACATCGACACGACGCGCCCGGAACTCTTAGCGAGCTGTGTCGCCCTGGTCGCTCATCCCGACGACGCGCGCTATCAACCACTGTTCGCCACCACCGTCGTCACACCCCTCTTCGGTGTCGAGGTGCCCATCCTCGCGCACGAACTGGCCGATCCCGAAAAGGGAACCGGCATCGCCATGATCTGCACGTTCGGCGACACGACCGACGTCGTGTGGTGGCGCGAACTAAATCTGCCGACCCACGCGCTCATTGGACGCGACGGTCGTTTTCTGCCGGCCGACTTCGCCGACGAGAACTGGGCTGTGCGCGACCGCGAACTGGCTCAGGAGTTCTACGACCGCGAACAGTTGGGCAAGACGGTCAACCAGGCGAGGGCCGCCGTTGTCGACGCCCTGCGCGACACGGGGGCCCTGATCGGCGAACTTCGACCGATTACCCACCCCGTCAAGTTCTACGAGAAGGGTGAGCGTCCACTCGAGATCGTGACGTCGCGCCAGTGGTTCGTTCGGACCCTCGAGCACCGTGACGAGCTGCTGGCGCGTGGCGAAGAGTTGGTGTGGCACCCCGATTTCATGCGACACCGCTACAAGTCCTGGGTGGAGGGCCTCAACGTCGACTGGAACATCTCGCGCCAACGATTCTTTGGTGTGCCCTTCCCCGCGTGGTATCCGGTCACGGACGACGGCGAGATCAACTTCGACCTCATCATGCTGCCCGACGTGGACCAACTACCGGTCGACCCTTCGAGTGACCTGCCGGCCGGTTACACCGAGGCGCAACGAAACGAACCGGGGGGCTTCACCGGTGACCCCGACGTCATGGACACCTGGGCTACCAGCTCTCTCAGCCCGCAGATTGCCGGCCACTGGGGCACCGACCTCTTCGCCAACGTCTTCCCCATGGACCTACGACCCCAAGCCCACGAGATCATTCGCACGTGGCTCTTTTCCACGGTCGTGCGCAGCCACTTCCAGTTCGACAGTCTGCCCTTCACCAACGCGTTGATATCGGGCTGGATTCTCGACCCCGATCGAAAGAAGATGGGCAAGTCGACCGGAAACGCCGCGACCCCGCTGCCCCTCCTCGAGCAGTACGGCGCCGACGCGCTGCGTTACTGGGCGGCCGGTGGCCGACCGGGTAACGACACCGCCCTCGACGAGGGCCAAATGAAGATCGGCCGCCGACTCGGCATCAAGATCCTGAACGTGTCGAAGTTCGTGCTCGGTCGGTTGGAGGTGGCTGACATCCCCGGTCCCGACGAGGTCACCGAAGCGCTCGACCGCGACGTACTCTCACTGCTCGCCAAACTCGTCACGGCCGCGACCGATGACTTCGAGGCGTACGACTACGCACGCGCACTTGAGCGCACCGAGGCGTTCTTCTGGTCGTTCTGCGACGACTACGTCGAGTTGGTAAAGATCCGCGCCTACGGTGGCGCGAGCGAACCGGCCACTCGCTCGGCGCGCGCCACGCTGGCACTCACGCTCTCGGTATTGCAGCGACTCTTCGCGCCCGTGCTGCCGTTCGTCACCGACGAGGTGTGGCACTGGTGGCACCAACACTCGATTCACGTGTCCCCGTGGCCCGTCGTCACGGAACTCGGCACGGTGTCACCCAGTCAGGCCGGCTCGATCTACGGACCACTCTGCGAAGTGCTCGAAGCGGTGCGGCGCGAAAAGAGCACCGCCAAGGTCTCCCAACGCGCAGAGGTCGAACTCGTGGCACTGAGCGGCCCGGCGGCCTTTCTCGAAGCCGTGACCGCGGGTAGTGAAGACCTGAAGGCGGCCGGTGGCGTCCGGGAGTTGACGATGTCCGAAGGCGACGTGGTCGCCGTCGCCGTCACGCTCGTCGAGTCCTAGGGCGCTGGACGTGGTGAACGAGCGTTCCGAGCCCAGCCCCTTCCAGCAGCAACTCCTGGACCTCACCTACGAGGGCACCGGCGGTGCGGACATGATTCGGTTCCGCGATCTTCCACTCGACGACACGGTGAGCGGCATCGTTCGCTCCCTGGCCAACGGTACCGGGGAGGACATCGACCGATTCAGGTTCGAGCCCGATGATGGCGTCATCGGTCGCCTTCGACTGTTTGCCAAGCGGCGTATCCTCCAGGCCCGGCGGCGCTCGTCGATCTATCTCGTTGACGAATCCATGGACGCCTACGCGTTGTTGCCGACACTCGAGGATGTGCCGTGGGAGAACTGGTTGAAGGCCGGCCTCTTCACGGCGCGCTCCCTCGGGCGCGACCTCGACGCCATCGCGGAGCGCTTTCACGACGTCGCGGACGAGGACGTGGCGAAGCGATTCGACGTCGCGCTCGAATCAATGACGCGCGTTGACGATCTGGCCCACTGCCACGTCGTCGAAGTGTCGACGAACTACGGAACCGGGATGCTGCGCACGCTCCTCTTTCGCGCCGCGGCGACGAAGGGTTGGGGCATGGGCAGTGCACCCCGTCAGGCCGACAATCTCGTGACGTACAATCCCGAATCCAACCTCGCGCAATTGGCCGCCACACTGGCCGACGCCATGGACGCAACCGGCACGGTTCGTTCCGAAGCCATTGCCCATGACCAGATCCCGGCGATGCTCTTTTCGCTGAACCTACCCGGTTCCTATTTGCCGGTCACCGGTTGCCTCAGCTTCTTCGCCGATGCCGACGACGAGAAGGACTCCTTCAACGTCTTCGTGGCGGAGCTTCCCGACGACGAAGACGTCGAGGAGATTGCCGAAGGTGCGGTTGGTGACGATCAACTCGTCATTCACGACGGTTTCCGCCTCGTCCAGTTAGTGGCGCCACCACTTTTCGACGACGACGCGGTCGTCGACTTCAGTCCCTACGCGGACATCTGTCGAAGGGCCCTCGCCGACACCCTCCCGACGGGTTGGTCGTCGCTGTAACGATGACCGTTCACCGCCGGCTACCCACCAGCGAGGGACGAAAATTGCTGGATGAGTGCCGGCGTGATGACGGTCGCTCCCGTGGGCGTCGTGACGGTCACGCTGTCATGCGCGATCGTGGCGTGCAGTCCCACTGAGGCATTACCCTGCGTGCCGTTTGGCGCGGCGATGACGATGGAGGCGCCCGTCGCGGTCGTACCCGAGGCGTTCAACGTCAAGGTGTAGGTACCCTTCACATTCTTCGGAGCGGGAATCGTCATGTGTGTGACGGAGTCGAGTGTGGGCAGCAGCGCCGTCACGACCGACTCGAGCGTGCCCGTCTCGGTGTAACCCCCGCTCGACAGGGTCGTCGAGTGGGTCGAATCGATCAACGAGGCAATCGCGTCGAGCACCTTGTTGTCGATCGACTTCTCCTT
>DATCFS010000126.1:0-4442 GCA_036509375.1 Acidimicrobiales bacterium | reverse complement strand
CGAATCGTGCCCGTGCTGTACTCGGCACTCACGACCAACGCCCCGAGGATTCCAATTGCGAATTGGCAGATGAAGAGGCCGACGAGCGACGAGGCCGTCGGATCGAATCCCTGATTCGAACCGGAGTGCCAGTGCGCTCGCGTCTCGGCGGTTACGAGCACACCGATGCCAATACCGAGCAACACGGTGACGCCGACCGTCCACCACGTTGATCGCACGGAGCGAAGCTTCGTCCACTCCGAACGAAGGAGGTCGACGAAGCCGTAGCGACCGGGTGGCAGTTCAGTCGTGCGTTCGAGTACGGCGCTCGATGTTTCGACGCTCATGACGAGGCTCCCGTCGTGTTCGATGCTTGCGAACCGTGATATTCAATGCTGTCTTCGGTGAGTTCCATGAACGCCTCCTCGAGTGATGCGGTCTGAGGAGCCAACTCGTGCAGCACGACGGGAATGCTCGCGGCGAGTTCGCCAATCGCAACTTCGTCGGCGCCACGAACGGACAGCGAACCGTCATCCTCGGCGACGACCACCGCACCTTGCTGCTCGAGAGCGAGTTTCAACTTCGGACTCTCCGGTGAACGTACCCGCACGAAACTCTCGGAACTCTGTGAGAGCAGTTCGTCGATGGAGATCTGCGAGATCAGTTTGCCCTTGCCGATGATCACCACTTCGTCGGCGGTGAGGGCCATCTCGCTCATGAGGTGACTCGACACGAAGACCGTTCGACCTTCGCAAGCGAGACCCTTCAAGAGATTGCGGACCCAGCGAATCCCGTCAGGGTCGAGACCGTTCACCGGTTCGTCGAAGAGCAGCGTCTCGGGATCACCGAGCAGCGCGGCGGCAATGCCGAGTCGCTGACCCATGCCGAGCGAAAATTTGCCGGCTCGCTTGCTCGCCACGTCGGTGAGGCCCACCATGTCGATGAGCGTTTCGACTCGCGATCGTGGAATGCGATTCGTGTGGGCCAACATCGTCAAGTGGGCGCGCGCACTTCGACCGGGGTGGATGGCCTTGGCTTCGAGGAGCGCACCCACCTCTCGCAGCGGCCACCGTAAATCGTGGAAGTGCTGTCCGTGGATCGTGGCATCGCCGGACGTGGGCGTATCGAGACCCATAATCATCCGCATCGTCGTGGACTTTCCCGAACCGTTCGGGCCCAGGAATCCGGTCACGGCACCCGATCGCACGGTGAAACTGAGTTGCTCGACGGCGTGCTTCGCCCCGTAATGCTTCGTCAAGCTTTTTGCTTCAATCATCGATTCTCTCCACTCACGCGGTTCGCCTACTTGCACGCTACGGGCAGTGGTGAGGTCCGCGCCTCAGTGAGAACCCTTGTCGAGCGGGCGCGGCGGTCCTCTAGGTCAGGGATGTCCCTGATACCCGGCACATTGTGAGATACGAACGCGCGTCACCGCTCAGGAAACGTATGCGTGAAGTCCGTCAAGGTACCTCTTCGTCACGGACCGCTGCACGGCCGATCCGACGGGTCCGCCAAGGCGCACGAGCAGTGACGCCGGTCGCGAGAACGCGCGGATCGTGAAATACGTGCCGTCGTTCCTGCGCTCGAGCGCAAAGGACTCCTCACCGGATTCGGGGTGACCGGGCAGTGTGGCGTAGGCGAAACCAAATAAGTCGTCGCTCCTCCACAGTCGAACTATTCGACAGGGCGCCACGATGGTGAGCGGACCCATCTTGATCAAAGTGAGCACCGTCGCGTCCGGCGCGAGTCGACTCCCGACGGGGACGACGACCATGCCGGCGCCTTCGTGCGCCTTCCACTTCTGCAGTCCTTCCTCGGCGCGATCGAAAACGGACGGATCACCGAGTCGCCGTTGGACGTTCACGTGGTGGTAGCCCGACGGAAGTGACTCATTCAGCGTCGCGCCGACCTCGCGGAAGGTGGGAGCATCGCGCACAGATGCCGCGAGGACGGCCGCCAATTTCTCGGGGCCCGGTCGTGAGAAGTAGAACACCCCTACGTGCTACCAGAAGGGCGCGAATGCACCGGTTGGGAGCGTTCACCAGCATCACGCTTAGAGAATGTTGGCATCTCTTTCACCGATGTCGCGGAACCCACGCACGTCGCTCCCTCGCGGGCCGCGCATTCATTGGTCGGCGCCGTCGACGAAACAGTTGGGACGTTCCAAGACCGTTCGGGACAAGGGATTACATGGTCAGCCACCCACCCGGCACCCCCTTCAATGCTGCCTAGTATTGCTAAGGGCGTCTCGAAGACGTCGTTGGCAGCAGGGAGAGTGTGTGACCGCAGTAGAAAGTTCGACGAAGGTTGTACTCGGCGGCACGCGCGGTGGACCAGAAGCGGCCACACTGCGCCAAGATCGGTGGTGGGTTCAGCCAGTTGTCACCGTCTCGATCCTCACCGCTTTCGTCATCTATTCGACGTGGGCCGCCTTCCAGAATCGCTACTACTTCGTGGGAGCGGTCTTCAATCGAGACCTCATCAGTCCCCTGTATTCGCCGTGCATTGCGGGCATCTGCGTACCGGGTTCGAAGGCCGGCTTCGCCCTCAACTGGTGGCACCTCTCGCCCGCACTCCTGATCCTCATCTTCCCCTTGGGTTTTCGCCTCACCTGCTACTACTATCGCCGCAGTTACTACCGCGCGTTCTGGTGGTCACCTCCGGCCTGCGCCGTCAGTGACGCACACCCGAGCTACTCCGGTGAAACCCGCTTTCCCCTGATCATGCAGAACCTGCACCGCTACTTCTTCTACGCGGGACTCGTCTTCAACGTGCTGCTCACCGTTGACGCTGTCGAAGCCTTCCGTGAGCCGGGACTGGGATGGGGCGTCAGCGTAGGCACCGTGGTGCTCTGCGTCAATGCCGTGCTGCTCTGGATGTACTCGCTCAGTTGTCACGCCTGTCGCCACCTCTGCGGCGGCCACGTGAAGAGTTTCAAGGCCCACCCGATTCGCTACCGCTTCTGGAAATTCGTGACACCCCTTAACGCCAAGCACATGAACTTCGCGTGGGCGTCGCTCGTCTTCGTGGCCTTCACCGACGTCTACGTGCGACTCGTCGCCTCGGGCGCGATCACCGACTACAAGTTGTTCTAGAGGGATTCCCAGTGACTGACTCACCGTACGAACATCACGACTACGACGTTCTCATCATCGGCGCCGGTGGCGCGGGACTGCGCGCCGCGATCGAGGCGAAGCAACGAGGCCTGAAGGTCGGCATCATCTCCAAGTCGCTCCTCGGCAAGGCCCACACCGTCATGGCCGAAGGTGGCATCGCCGCCGCGATGGGCAACGTCTACGAAGAGGACAACTGGATGGTTCACTTCCGCGACACCATGCGTGGCGGCAAGTACCTCAACAACAATCGCATGGCCGAACTGCACGCCAAGGAGTCACCCGACCGCGTCTGGGAGCTCGAACAGTGGGGTGCCCTCTTCGACCGCACCAAGGACGGCAAGATCCTCCAGCGCGACTTCGGTGGCCACCGCTACGCGCGCCTCGCGCACGTGGGCGACCGCACCGGGTTGGAGCTCATCCGCACGCTGCAGCAGAAAGTCGTGTCGATGCGCACCGACGTGTTCATGGAGTGCAAGGTCCTCAAGCTCGTGCACGACGACAACGGAAGGATTGCCGGCTGCGTCGCCTACTGGCGCCCGTCCGGTGAGTTCGTCACCTTCGGTGCCAAGACCGTCATCATCGCGACGGGCGGCGTCGGTAAATCCTGGAAGTTCACCTCCAACTCGTGGGAGGGCACGGGCGACGGCCACGCGATGGCGCTCTGGGCCGGCGCGAAATTGATCGACATGGAATGTATCCAGTTCCACCCGACCGGCATGGTCTGGCCACTCAGCGTGCGCGGACTACTCGTCACCGAGAGTGTTCGAGGTGACGGCGGCGTGTTGCGCAACTCCGAGGGCCAGCGCTTCATGTTCAACTACGTTCCCGAGATGTTCCGCGCCGAGACCGCCGACACCGAAGAAGAGGGTGACAAGTGGTACGACGATCACACCGCGGGCCGACGTCCTCCAGAACTCCTGCCCCGTGACGAAGTGGCGCGCGCCATCAACGCCGAGGTGAAGGCCGGTCGCGGGACCCCGCACGGCGGCGTCTTCCTCGATATTGCCTCACGGCGAACGCCCGAGTTCATCCGACGTCGCCTGCCATCGATGTACCACCAGTTCATGGAACTAGCCGGCGTCGACATCACGCGCGAAGCAATGGAGATCGGCCCGACCTGCCACTACATCATGGGCGGCGTGCAAGTCGTCGCCGACAGCGCGGCCACCGCAGTGCCCGGACTCTTCGCCGCTGGCGAAGCGGCCGGCGGCATGCACGGGGCGAACCGACTGGGTGGCAACTCGCTCAGCGACCTCGTCGTCTTTGGCCGTCGCGCCGGTATGGGCGCCGCCGAGTACATCGAGGCCGGTGACGTGGCGACCTCCTTCAACATGGACGAAGTTGAAT
>DATCFS010000125.1:0-12484 GCA_036509375.1 Acidimicrobiales bacterium | reverse complement strand
TACCACATCGAATTAGCTTCAACTGGTGCATGGCTCGTGTTTGACCAATCGTTGAGACAACATGAGGAATCATTACCGTTCACGGCGCGTCTCATTTTGGAACTTACGGATGCCGGTTTCGCGGGTCAAATCCTTCTCGGCACCGATGGAGCGAGACGTGACCTTTGGCATGCCTATTCGGGCGAGCCTGGCCTCAGTTGGTTGGCACGTACCTTTCCGCAAATTCTTGAAAGAGAAGGATTGTCATTGAACCAAATAGAGAGGATTTTCGTGGGGAATCCGGCTGACGCTCTCGCATTGCGACGACGAGAGAGCAACAAGTAGGCAATAGTGACAGCGATTCACGGTGTCACAGAACCTGGATACGGACGAGTTGCCGATGCCTTCACGAAGAACTTCACCCTCGGAACAGAAATGGGCGCTGCATTAGCAATTTATCGACACGGTCGACTTGTTCTCGATCTGTATGCGGGAGTTGCTGACAAGAGGTCGGGACGTTTGTGGAAGCAAAACACACTTACGACGGTATTCTCGGCGACCAAAGGTCTTATGGCGATATGTGGCTATATGGCAAATCAGCGAGGGCTTCTAGATTTTGATGTGCCAGTGAGTAACTATTGGCCCGAGTTTGCTCAGAATGGCAAGCATGCGGCCACCGTTCGAGATCTGTTTTCGCACCGCGCCGGTCTCATCTCATTGGATATCGATTTGAATTTGGAGGATCTATCGAACTGGACACCAGTCATTAATGCGATCGAGCAGCAGGGGCCGCAGTGGGATCCGGGAACGAATTTCGCATATCACGCGCTCACCTACGGCTGGCTAACTGGAGAACTTTTGCGACGCATCACTGGTATGCGGCCGGGCCAACTGCTCGCGAACTACATTGCCGACCCACTAAAAGTTGATGCTTGGATTGGCTTACCGCAATCCGAAGAGCATCGTGTGGCGCCTTGTGAGGATGCACCCCCTACAAACGATCCTGCCGACTTCGCTCTTATGGAGAAGGTGCGCAGCATGCCTGCGGCCGTGAGGTCCGTGACTCTCGGTGTGGCATTTCCCGAATTTGGCATCGATGGCAGTTTTTCCGGCTTCAATTCCCCCCTAGTCCATGCTATGGAAATTCCCGCTGCTAACGGGATTCTCACCGCTCAGGCGCTAGCCAAAATTTATGCAGCGACGGTGTCCGATGTTGATGGGCAGAGATTGATGAGTGATTCAAGTGTCGCAGACGCACTAATAGTTCGTTCTTCCGGCGAGGGATGGTTTGGAGCGATGACTCCCCCCGATATTCGCTTCTCTACCGGCTTCATGATTAATGGGTATCCGCTTCGACCGTTACTCTCCAATTCATCTTTTGGGCATGACGGCGCGAATGGCGGTTTGGGTTTTTCCGATGTCGCGGCCGAGATTGGCTTCGGGTATGTGAACAATCAGATGGCGAAAGGACAAGATGATCGAGCCAACCGGCTTACGATCGCGCTGCGTGACTGCTTGGATGGTTGAACGTTGCAAGGCGCGGCCCGCACAATCCGACGTCGGGAACGAGTTGCCAAGGTGACGACTCGCGTCAGTTCTCTTCACGAGCGCTCAGTCCATCGCAAAGAGCTGCCAAGGCAGCGTCAATCCGAACGTGCATACGTCTTCGATCAGCTCCCCCACTATTTCGGAACCCGAACAGACTCGACAATTCTTTGTGGCCGTAGGCTCTGAGGAATGGCGACGGCGCGATTGGGTTTGACGGCGTTGGACTGCTCTGAACCTTCGGTGCTCGCGGACTTCTGGGCGGCGCTCCTCGACGGCGAAATCACACATCGTAACGACGAGTTCTGCGCGGTCAAGGCAGACGGAGGTCTGTTGGTCGCCCTCAAGGTGCAGGACTACAAGCCGCCCACGTGGCCGGACCCGGCCGTGCCGAAACAGATGCACCTGCACTTGAAAGTCGACGACCTTGACAGAGCCCAAACTGACGCGGTGCGTTTGGGTGCTCGAGTCGCGACAGAGCAGACCAATCCGGCGCTGTGGCGAATCCTTCTCGACCCGGCCGGTCACCCGTTCTGTTTGGCGACAGATATCCTCGACTAAAAGGTCGAGTTGCCGAGACCGGATGGCCGGAAGTTGCTGATGTGCTCGGAGCCGAAAGGAACTTTCGTCAATCTAAGGTTGACGAAAGTGGACCGTCAACGTATAGTTGACGCGTGACACCATTGCCTTCGATCCAATCGCTCATCGACATCGTCAACAATGAAGCGCCGGACCAATCTCCACTCACGCTCCTCCAACGAGCGTCGGAGAACGCTCGAGACATCGAGCGGATAAGCAACGAACTTCTTGACCATTTCGTGGACAGGTGCCGGGCCAATGGACTTTCCTGGAGTGAGATCAGCGGCGTCCTCGGCGTCAGCAAGCAGGCAGCGCATAAGCGATTTTCGGTCGCGAGCGGTAAAGTCCGCGACATCTACGACGCGGGGCCCGATCACCTCCTCATGGTGGCGTCGGACCGGATCTCCGCATTCGACCGAGTCTTCAAACAGCCGATCCCGGACAAGGGTGCGGTGCTCACCGCGATGACCGCGTTCTGGTCCGAGGCGTTCGCGCCGTTCGCGAAGACACACCTCGTCTCGGTCGACCCGGGCGACTTCCCCGCCGGCTCCGAGGCGATTGGCAGCCTCGCCGGGCGCACGATGCTCGTGCGCCGCGCCGAGATGCTGGAGATCGAGTGCGTTGTGCGTGGGTACATCACCGGATCGGCGTGGAAGGAGTACGAGGGATCGGGGACGATGCACGGAACGGTCCTGCCGATCGGCCTACGTGAGTCCGACCGTCTGCCTGAACCGGTGTTCACGCCCTCGACCAAGGCGCCACTAGGCGAACACGACACGAACATCTCTTTCGAGCAGGCTGCGGACCTCGTCGGCACCGAAGTCGCGGAACGCGCCCGGGACATCTCGATCACGGCGTACGTCGCGGGGGCGAAGATCGCCGAGGAGCGCGGAATCCTGATCGCCGACACCAAGTTCGAACTCGGCATCGTCGACGGCGTCCTGATCATCTGTGACGAGATTCTCACCCCCGACTCGAGTCGCTTTTGGCCCGCCGAGCAGTGGTCGCCGGGAGCGACGCCCCCCTCGTTCGACAAGCAGCCCCTGCGTGACTGGGCCGAGTCGACCGGATGGGACAAGAACTCCACGCCGCCGACGATTCCCGACGACGTCATTGCCGAGATGCGCGAGCGCTACATCACCGCGTATGAGCGGATCTCGGGGCGTTCCTTTGCTGCGTGGATGAGCGGATTCAAGGACCGCTCGCGAACTTCTTAGTCCATCACGAGGTGCTCCGACAACATCGCCACTTACGGCTTTTAGCGAACTTGGCCCGCGTAGAACCCGTAACGGGCGAGCGGCTCCACGAGTTCGCGCTCTTCGTAGGCAAGATGTGAGAGCAATGCATCAGTGAGAATGTCAGTCGCTCGTCGCAGATCCGTGAAGTCGCCCGGTTCAGTGACGAGCGCTACCAGTGCACGGTCGAGGCCCTCAAGAACATCGTGGATGACGTGGTGCTCTTCGGACAGTCGGTCGATGACCGGCTCGAGTTGCTCTTCACACGTGCGTAGATGCGGGAAGACATCACTGTCTTCGAGACCGTGGTGCAACGCGATCACTCGGTAGTAGGCCGCGCAGTACGCACCAACGGTCCACTTGTTCTGGCGAAGTGCGAACTCGTCGAGCGATTCGACGGCGTCACTCGGCGACACCGCTCCAGATTCAACGCTTTCGACGAGTTGACGAATCTTGTCGAGTTCGTCGCGAAGATGGTCATGAACGGCGATCAAATGTGCACCGACGGCTTGTCCGACGCGGGTGTAGGTGATATCGGCCGGTGACTGTGTCCTCGACGGGCGTGTGGACTCGTCCCAAAGTTGCGTGTCGCTCACGCGAACGCCGGTGTCGACGGTGGGAAACACGCCCAATCGCTCGTATTGCGACGAAGAGTCGGGCGAAGTGACCATCCCACCACGTTAAGTGCGTCCTTAGACAGTGGCAACCGCATCTCAGCGTAGGTTTGCCTACTCCAACCAGGACTTTGGCATGCACTGGCGTGGCTCCTCCTGCGCCGACTGCATTTAGCACTCACCTTGTGAGAGTGCCAGAACTTTCAAATTGACCGATATGCTCGACGTCCCGAACTTATCTTCGGCTTCCCGGATCGGATCCTCCAAGGTTCTGGGTGGGAAGGAATTCTCCTGGCAGTCAGCACGTGTCGGTCCGGTGAATTTGATTACTGGAAAGGGATTTGCAATGACGAATGAGAAAGTCACCCTGCCGCTTCTTCCGTTGAAGTCCGGCGTCATATTGCCCGGCATGGTCTTCACCATGGCCCTCGAATCGAACGAGGCGCGCGTCGCCGTTGAGGCGGCGCAGTCGGCCGGAGGTCACCTCTTGCTCGTTCCCCACATTGACGGTCGCTACGCGAACGTCGGCGTCATCGCCGAAGTCATGGAAGAGGGCTCGTTGCCTGGCGGCTTGGAAGCAATCGTCATACGGGGCGATCAGCGCGCCACGATCGGCACCGGGGTTCCCGGGACCGGTGACGCCCTGTGGGTCGAAGCCGAACCACTCGACGACGGCGAGGCGACGCCGAACGTCATTGAACTGGCCCGTGAGTATCGCGCCGTCATTGAGAACATTCTGCTCAGTCGTGGTGCACGACAGATTGCCGCGCAACTTCGCGACATCACCGAACCTGGACGACTCGCCGACGTCGCCGGCTACTCCCCGGACCTCTCACTCGCCCAAAAGGTGGAGGTTCTCGAAACGGTCGACGTCGAAGCCCGATTGAGCCTCGTACTCGGTTGGGCCCGCGACACGTTGGCCGACTTGACGCTTCGTGACCGCATCAAGAACGACGTCGAAGAGGGCATGGAGAAGACGCAGCGCGAGTTTCTCCTGCGTCGACAACTCGACGCGATCAAGAAAGAGCTCGGTCAACTCGGTGATGACGACGTCGACCCCGATGACTACCGCGCCAAGATCGCCGATCGGGAACTCCCCGATCACGTTCGCACCGCCATCCTGCGAGAGATCGACAAACTGGAACGTACCAACGACCAAAGTCCCGAGACCGGTTGGATTCGCACGTGGCTCGACTCCATCCTCGAGATCCCGTGGGGCGTGGAATCCGAGGACCGCTTGGACATCCTCGAAGCGCAGCGCATCTTGAACGCCGATCACGACGGTCTCGAGGACGTGAAGGATCGGATCCTCGAGCACCTCGCCGTGAGGAAACTGCAGGCGGAGCGGGGATTGAAATCAGTTGACGGACGGGGTTCGGGAGCGATTCTCGCGCTCGTCGGCCCGCCGGGCGTTGGCAAGACGTCGCTCGGTCAATCGATTGCGAACGCGCTCGGACGCAAGTACGTCCGGGTTGCACTCGGTGGCGTTCGTGACGAAGCGGAGATTCGAGGGCACCGTCGCACGTACGTCGGTGCTCAGGCCGGTCGACTCGTGCGGGCACTGCGAGAGGCCGGCACAATGAATCCGGTCATCGTGCTCGACGAAGTCGACAAATTGGGATCCGATTTTCGGGGCGACCCGTCATCGGCATTGCTCGAAGTCCTCGACCCGGCACAGAATCACACCTTCCGCGACCACTACCTGGAGGTCGACCTCGACCTCTCGCGAGTGATGTTTGTCGCAACGGCCAACGTGATCGATACCATTCCTGGGCCGCTACTCGACCGCATGGAAATCATTCGATTGGACGGTTACACCGAATCCGAGAAGGTCTCGATCGCCCGTCACCACCTCGTTGGTCGCCAGTTGGCCCGAGCGGCACTCCGCGACGATGAAGTCACGTTCGACGACGAGGCGTTGCAGACGATCGTGGCCGACTACACCCGTGAAGCGGGCGTGCGCAACCTGGAGCGAGAGATCGGACGGCTGCTGCGAAAGGCGGCGACGAAACTGGCCGCCGGTGAGCGCGAGGCTCCCATTCACGTCATCGCAACCGAAGTGCGCGAATGGCTCGGACGGCCGCACTTTTACTTCGAATCGGCCGATCGCACGAGCGTGCCCGGCGTGGCAACTGGACTAGCCGTGACGGGCGCCGGCGGCGATGTACTCTTCGTCGAGGCGAGCGTGTCCGACGGCCCCGAAGGTTTGACGCTGACCGGTCAGCTGGGCGACGTCATGAAGGAGTCGGCGGAGATCGCCATGTCATACGTTCGTAGTCACGCTGAAGAGTTGCGCATCGATCCGAAGGTGTTCACCGGGAAGCGATTCCACCTTCACGTGCCCGCGGGTGCCGTACCCAAGGACGGTCCTTCAGCTGGTGTCACGATGACCACGGCCATCGTGAGTCTGTTGCGAGACGAACCCGTGCGTTCAATCGTCGGCATGACCGGCGAAGTCACGCTGCAAGGCCGGGTGCTCCCTATTGGTGGCGTCAAACAAAAAGTCTTGGCGGCGCATCGCGCCGGATTGACTGAAGTCATTTTGCCCGAACGAAATGGGGCGGATTTGGAAGACGTCCCCGAAGAGGTTCGCGACGTCATGACGTTCCACCTCGCGGCCACCATCGCTGATGTCGTGACATCGGCGCTTCGTAGCGATGTTCACGCCGCCAATGAGTTTCGCGCCGTGGCCTGAAATCTGTAAGAACAGTCGGCAGTAATAGTGCGGTGGGCGGATCATTCCTGGTAGGTGGATCACGACCAATCTCGCTTGTCCGTGCCCTTTAGGGGTCAAGGGCAACGTGGCCCAGACCCCTGTGGCCGAACCACATAGAGGAGAGTTAAGTCCGGGCCTCGTGGCCACCCATCATGTGACGGTGAGCAGCGAAGACCCACGAGAAAACTGCCAACACTGTTGCCTCGTCCAAGAGCAGTCGGATATCTCCAGTGCGCCCTCCCGTCTGATAGACGCCGGGCGCGATGAGACCCAACACGGACCACGCGAAGGCGAGCAACGTGATGACGACGACGAACATGCTGATGAAACTGACGACCGCGGCGTAACTGCGAACAACTCGCTTCGATGGACTCGACTCGACCTCTTCACCATTTGCCAAGTCAATCGCCTTCGCGCGGTGGGTCGTCGACGTGTAGCCACCCACGATCGATAGGAGAAGCCCAATCGTGATTCCCCGAATGGTCGAATCTCCGAGCGGGTGAATCTCGGTTGAAAAGGAGGTCCGGCCTCCCGCTCCAATGAGGCCGAACAGCGTGACGAAGATCGTGATGACCCCCGCGATCTCGAGCCACAAAGTAATGAACGCGGCGCCAACGTGGAAAATGGCGCTGGCGCGATTGCCCGACGGATCAGGCTCGGCACGGTTTGCCACCACGATGATGATGTACGTGACGATGCTCCCAACACTGGCCAGCACACTTAGGAGGGCGAGCACCGAAACGTACGTGCCCACGATCGCTCCCACTGATGACGTTGACATCATCGACCTCGCTTTCCGGTTCTAGGAGCAAACTACTAAGCAAATTGTCCCGAGAGCTGTTCTAGAAGCACGCTGCGACGGTCCATTCCGCTATGACATGTGCCGCCTGACGTTGTTGTATGGATTGCAAGCCTCAACTCTCCTGCGGCGCACGTCCGCGATGCTCAACTAAATGACCTCCCTCGAACAACGCAACACCGCGTAAGTGACCCGAATAGCGCCAGAAACGATCAAGGAAGTGTGTCGACGCCGAATCCTCGTCGTCGGTGACCTCTTTCCTTGGCCGACACGGGACGGCTATCGGCTTCATTTCTCCCCAACCATCGGGGCACTGAGTGAGGTTGGCGACGTTGAGCTTTTTGTGGCCACCTTTGACGGGACGGACTCGCGAACGTATCCCCGTAATCGAGCCGTGGAATTCAGGATCGACGGCGAGATACCATTTCAAGCAATGGTCAACCCACCGCAGCGAATCTCATATTTTCCTTTGGAGCAAATGGACGAATCCATGCTCGAGGAGATGCAGCGTTGCGCTCGCGAGGGCACTCCGAGACCCGAAAGTTCCGCGGTTCGCGGACACTCGGAACTCGCATTCTGGGCCTTTGCCGAGTCGTGGGAGAAGTTGTACCGAAATGGCGTCGTTGACCATTCGCTGAAGGAACTTTGCCGCGTCTACGTTTCTCGTTCCGTGCAGTGCGAGTATTGCGGAAATCAGCGAAGTGAGACGGCGCGAAAAGCGGGACTCGACGAAGAAAAGTTCGAAGAATTGGTCAACTTCGAAACCTCTGATCTCTACGACGAACGCCAGAAGACAGCTCTTTCGTACGCTGAGGCGATCACGTGGCGACTCACTGTCGACGACGCATTCTGGAAGCGCCTACACGACCACTTCACCGAGGAGGAGTTGGTCGAGTTGGCCGGCTTTATCTGCTTGACAATGGGCCAACAGAGTTGGATTCGCATTCTGAATATCCAACATCACGAGGTTCTTGCGGGAACCAGTGCTGCCCTCGCCCCGGGATTCGAAAGCGCCGACGCACTCAAGGAGACCACGAGCCAGTCCGGATACTGGGCGGCCAAGTCGCTTGAAAATGGTCCCGAAGTAAGTCCTGTTGGCGAATCGACGTGACGAGTTCCGATGCGATGGGCCGTCGACACTGCCGCATCTGAGATTTCGATACCACCTCAGACACCTGCCGAATATTCTGCGGAGGTCGGACTCGTTGTCGCCCGGGATTTAAGTGCGTTGGCACGATCCGTGAATGACGCGCCTATGACAGCGTCGGTCCTTCCGTTCGAACCCGCTCCACATCGACGAGGGCGGCACGAAGGTCATCTAACCATTCACTTTGGTGACGCCCAACCAATTTCACGCACCAAGCCAGAGCCTCACTTCGGCTTCGCGCGACGCCGGCGGTGACGAGCGTATCGAGAACAGCCCTCTCCGGGAGACGAAGTCTCGTCATGACGGGCAAGCCCAGTGTAGTGAAGAGCGTTCGGCGCCCGTCGACTTCAATCCCCCACGAAACCTTTCGGTCGAAGCGCGACTCGGCCTCAGCGGCGATGGCCATCCGTGCCTCACGCGTCCGTTCGCGGAACTCGTCGGCGACGGTGCCCGCTGGCAGAGGACCCACCCACAGGATCTCGTCATCATCCACCACGACGGTCGGCTCTGCCGCCAACCACGTCGCCGGAATCTTTTCCTTAAAGTATTCAGTTATCTCATTTGTCATATTACAAGATTACACTATTACATTCCTTTTAACAAGATCCAAAGGCTCGAAAGGTGAGTAGGCAAATACCCGAACAGGGTCACCGGTTTCTCCTTCACTGAGTCCCCACTTTCGCGCAATGCGAGCGTCACAAACGGCGACGCCGAACGAAGTTCATCTTCGTCCGACGTCGCCGTTGCGTCAGCTACGGCCGATCGGTGTTGAGCACTCGTAGGACGTCACGCCGACAGGAGTGCGTCAATCTGCGAGGCCGCGCCGGCCATGCCTTCCTTCATACCCATGGCGAGCATTTTCTCCATTTGTGCGACGTCCACGTACGTGGTGACGGCGGTCATTCGCGTGCCCGCACCAACGGGTTCGAAGGTGACGTAACTGGGCATCGGCAGCACTCCGGGAACTGGTTCACCGTCATCGTCCGCGAGGCCATTGTCAAAATCAAGACGGTGAGGCTTGTCGATTGCGTTGACGCGCCACCAGCCGTGAGGTTTGTCGCCGCTCGGTCCGGTCATGTAGTAGCGCGATTCGCCGTCGACGACGAAGTCGTGGCGCGTGAACGTGGATGGGTAGGTCGGTGGTCCCCACCAACGCTCAAGTTGGCGTGGGTCCTCCCATACGTGCCATACCCGACTCGGACTGGCGTCGAATTCGGCGACCAACGTGAGGGTGAGGGCTTCGACGTCGGTTGTCACGTTAATGACGGTCATGAGGTACTTCCTTCCTTGCCGAGTATGTCGGCAATCTGTATGGCGCGTTGACGCCAGATCTGTTCGTAGGAGGCCAGTAGGGCCGATGCCCGTTCCAATGTCGGCACGTTCCCCAGCACAATCTGCTCGCGACCGTAACGTTGCTTCGTGACTAGGGAGGCTCGTTCGAGCACGCTCACATGTTTCTGTACGGCGGCGAAACTCATGTCGTAGTCATGAGCGAGCGTCGAGACCGACAGCCCCTCGTGCATGACGCGACCCACAATGTCGCGCCTGGTCGAATCGGCGAGCGCCTTAAAAATGCGGTCAACCTCGAGGTCTGAGAGTTCATATACAACCATATGGTTGTATATTAGCGAATGGGTGTGCTGGACGCAAGTCGAACGCTTCACTATTTATGGCGGTTCCGTCATCTGCCCGAGGGGTGACACGTGATTGGTGAAGCTCCCGTCGACCATCGGACGAATCAAGCGTCGACCTGTTCCGCTCATTACAGCCGGGGGATAGTTTTGGCCGATGGACAATATGACCGATCCGCACGATCGCACCTACGCACCCGAGCGTTCCGGTGAATACGAGACGATCTCGGGCTTTCTGGATTTCCAACGCGCAACCTTCGAGTGGAAGTGTCGCGGTCTCAGTGACGATCAACTCCGCGTCACCCGACCACCGTCGACCATGTCACTCGGATCCATCATGAAACATTTGGCGCTCGTCGAGGACTACTGGTTCACGGTCGTCGTAGGGGAGCACTCGATGCCCGAACCATGGGCGAGCGCCGATACCGAGTCGGACCCCGACTGGGAGTGGCATAGCGCCGTAAATGACACTGGTGAGCAATTGCGTCGACAGTTGACTACCTCGGTGGACCGATCACGCGCCGTCGTGGACGGATTGGTCAGTACCGGCGAAGAGGCCGCGCTTTCGGCAACGCACCCTGAACGTGGCAGCACGAACCGGGTCTCGCTTCGTTGGGTGTTGGTGCACATGATCGAGGAATACGCCCGCCACAATGGACACGCCGATCTGCTTCGTGAGTCAATCGATGGTGAAACGGGTGAATGACGCCGACATCGCGATGATTTCACCGACGATCGATCGAGCTCGCGACGAGGTAAAAAGTCCTCCTCGATATCGGAACGAAATTCCCACTGCATTTTAATGATTCTCGGTGGAAAACAATGTGCGGTACTGCTTAATATGCGCACATGACAACTCTCAATCGACCCAACAGTGCGCTCCTCGTTATTGATGTGCAGAACGATGTCGTGGCCGAGGCGTACAAGCGTGACTCCGTCGTCGAACGAATCAAGAGTGCGGTGGAGAAGGCGCGCGCAAAGGGAGTTCCCGTCATCTGGGTGCAGCACTCGGACAATTATCTCGCCATTGACTCGCTCGGCTGGCAGATTGTTCCGGAACTCGAGCCTCTTCCAAACGAACCGATTGTTCGCAAGCTGTACGGCAGTTCTTTCGAAGCGACGAATCTTGACGACTTGTTGGAGAGCGCTGGCGTGGGCCATCTCTTCATCTCGGGCGCCGAAACGAACAACTGTGTGCGCCACACGTCCCACGCGGCCCTCGAACGGGGCTATGACATCACGCTCTTGAGCGACGCTCACACCACCTCAGACTTTGAAGGCGCCCACGGCAACATCCATGCGGCGCAAATCGTTGACGAGCAGAACCAGAGTTTTGACGGCTACCGCCTTCCCGGACGTACGGCATCGGCCGCGAAGGTGGCCGAGTCGGCGTTGTAGCACCTCACTCGAGAACGACGGATGTAACACGCTCCCGGTACCCTCAGCTCAGTGCCGACAGACGGCCGGAACTGAGAGTGGGCGTGCATGGGTCTCGAACTACAAATACGCGGAGTCGCGATTGACTGTGACGACATCAGTGAGCTGGCGAACTTCTATTCACGGGTCACCGACCAACCAATCTTTTTCCAATCGGACGACTTCGCTTGTCTCAACTTGGCCACGTACTGGTTGACCTTCCAACACGTCGATCACTACGTTGCGCCCACCTGGCCCGCGTCGACCTCACCAAAACAGTTCCATCTAGAAATCTGGACCGACGATATCGACGGTGCCGAAAAGATCGTCCTCGAGTACGGTGCCACGAAGTCCGCGGTTCAGCCGAGCCCGGACGACTCGTGGCGCGTCTACGTCGATCCGGCCGGCCACCCGTTTTGCCTCACGAAAAACGTTCCCGACCCGGCGACTTCGTAGAGTGTTCAACGATCTACGTAGGATCGGAGCGTGCGAATCGTGTCGCTTCTCCCCTCAACGACTGAAATCATTTGCGACTTGGGGCTGGCCGACGATCTCTTCGGTGTAACCGTTGAATGCAACTGGCCCACCGGGGTCCAGACCGGTCGAGAGATCGTCGTTCGGACGTTCGCTGATCCTTCGATGACGCCTCGCGAGATCGACGAGATCGTGCGCCAACGCATAAGTGAAGGACTGGATCTTTACGCTCTCGATGACGCCGCCTTACAGCGGTGCGATCCCGATTTGATTCTCAGTCAGGATCTCTGTCGCGTCTGCGCCGTTGCGAGCGGTGACGTTGAGGCGGCCAAGGTTCGACTCAACTGTG
>DATCFS010000124.1:0-11870 GCA_036509375.1 Acidimicrobiales bacterium | reverse complement strand
CGCCATTACTGTGAACGGGACACACCATCGGCCGATTTTCTTAGCGGAACTTGAGGGACCTTCAAGGGTCCAAAGAGTGAAACTTCAATCGGAAGATGTTGATATCAACCCACTTCCTTGAATCCCCACCTCGAATTGCTCACGGCATTGCTCACAAAATAGGTGGGAGATCCGAGACATTCTTAAAACGCTGAGTCTTCACAACGAAAATTTAGTGGGCCGTGCAGGACTTGAACCTGCGACCCCTTGCGTGTCATGCAAGTGCGCTACCAGACTGCGCCAACGGCCCCTAAGAGGTCTAACCCTACCATTTGACGGCATTCTCGATGACTGTCCGAACGACTACCTCACGACGTTGCATACTTGAAACGAATATTCGAGGTGACATGCCAATAGTCAATAACGCGGTGTACGTGAACGGTCAGCGCACCGCTGACCCCAAGAGCCTGGAAGAGACCTACGAGGTCCTGCGCGAGCGAAAGGGTATGGCCTGGATTGGACTCTACCGACCGAATGTCGAAGAGATCCGATCGGTGGCTCGAGAGTTCGGGCTGCATGAACTCGCCGTCGAGGACGCCATCGCGGCCCATCAGCGGCCGAAGATCGAGCGTTACGGGACGACACTCTTTACGGTTTTGCGGCCGGCGCGCTACCTCGACGAGACAGAAGAAGTTGAATTTGGCGAACTCCACATCTTCACTGGAAAAGATTTCGTGGTGACGATCCGTCACGCCGAAACCCCGGATCTCGGGCTCGTTCGAAAGCGCCTGGAACAGTCACCAGAACTGCTCAAACTCGGACCTGAAGCGATCCTGTACGCCATCTTGGACCAGGTCGTCGACGAGTACGCACCGGTCGTTGCCGGACTCGAGAACGATATTGACGAGATCGAGGACCAGCTCTTCAAGAGTGACCCATCCGTCTCACGCCGCATCTACGATCTCTCTCGCGAAGTCATTGAGTTCCAGCGCGCAACTCATCCACTTCTTGGAATTCTTTCCGCGCTCGAAGAGGGATTCGATAAATACCAGGTGAATATTGAACTCCAGCGAAACTTGCGTGACGTCACTGACCACTCCATTCGGATCATCGAGCGCGCCGATGCATTTCGAATTTTGCTACAAAGTGCCCTCACCGTGAACTCGACTCTTGTGAGTCAGCAACAGAACGAGGAGATGAGAAGCCTCACCGTCGCGAGCTTGGCTCAGAACGAAGAGGTCAAGAAGATCTCCGCCTGGGCCGCAATCTTGTTTGCTCCCACGCTGGTTGGAACCATCTACGGGATGAATTTCGATCACATGCCAGAACTGCACTGGTTCTACGGCTACCCGATCGCCGTTGGACTGATGGCCGTCACGTCGATGACCCTCTATTTCGTCTTTAGACGTCGGAGTTGGCTCTAGAAGACGTGCCGGCAACATCCTGGGTGCGAAACTACTGAACTCTCATCGAGTATGCGAAGGTCTCAGGTTCCGTCGAAAGATCAAGTGATGCCTGGCCCGCATTGTTGCGAACGACCTGCTCCATGAATATCTCCACGGCGGCACGGGCGTCGCTCAGTGCGTCATGGCCACCCTGCTTGACGCCATAGTGACGGCACAGTGACGCCTGTCCCCTTTTCGGGCGACTCTCCCGGCTCGGCTCAATTGCGAGATCGTGATCAATGACGTCGATGATTCGTAACAGCGAGATATCGAAGTAGCGGTCATTGAGTTCCTTGCCGAGCACCGACATTGAACTGCGACGCAGCATCTCTAAGTCGAAGTGCACGACGTTGGATCCAACAATGTACGCACCAAGCTCGTGATAGTCGCGCAGAATCGCGACAGCGCGCGTGAGTCCCGCTTCCACGCTCAAGACGGTCTCGCTCCCTCGCTTCGCTTCCAAGTCCTCGAGTGAGAGTCCGTGGACTCTCTTTGCTCCGGGCGAGATTGGTCGATCAGGAATCACGAAAAACTGTTCGGACCACACGAGATGACCAAAGCGGTAGGCACAGAAACCGTAGGAAATCGCCCGTTCACTGGAAACACTGAGTCCAGTCGTCTCGGTATCAAAACCCAAGATGAGCTCAGGGACCCGTTGGTGTTTCTTTGCCACGCGACCATCCTTGCATTTTCCTGTGACACGCACGACGTGATGGTGAAGTTCGTTGCGCCCGGTCTCCATCCAACAAACGCGCGATAGCGGCGAAGAGTGCCATATATATTGACCTCTCAACGTCAATCGAAAAGAGTGTTCGCCATGAGCAAACAAGTAATCCTCGTGACGGGAGCATCGTCGGGCATCGGACGCGTCTGCGCCGATTCGTTGCATCAATCGGGTTGGACCGTCATCGGCGCCAGCCGCCGTGGCACGTCAAGCGCTGGGTGGTCGCCGCTCGCGATGAACGTTGATGACGACGGCTCGGTAACGGACGGCGTTGCCAAAGTCCTCAAAGAACACGGCCGACTTGACGCCGTGCTGGCGAACGCCGGTTTTGGCATCGCCGGCGCCGCGGAGCAGACCTCCATTGCGGACGCCAAGGCTCAACTGGAGACCAACTTCTGGGGAGCCGTACGAATCGTGAACGCAGTCCTGCCGATCTTTCGAAACCAGGGTGGCGGACGACTCCTTTTGACGAGCTCAATTGGCGGAGTACTCGGTATTCCCTACCAAGCGTTCTACAGCGCGAGCAAGTTCGCCCTCGAGGGTTACGCCGAGTCCCTGGCGTACGAAGTGGAGCCGTTCAACATTCACGTGACACTGATCGAACCGGGTAACTTCAAGACCGACTTCACCGCCAACCGACGGATGGTCGAGGTCACGGGTGACGACCCCTACAAGGCGGCGAGAGAGAAGGCCGTGTCGATGATGGAACGAGATGAGACCAACGGTGCCGATCCTCTGCTCGTGGCCAAAGTGGTCGAAAAGGTCCTCAACGCAAAGAAGCCGCCCCGACGAGTATCGGTCGGCAAGTTCGACGAGCGCGTCGGGATCATGGGCAAGCGCCTACTCCCCTATGGACTCTTCGAGAAGGCGGCCAGGGGAAGTCTTGGAGTTTGACAGTCGACGAGCTCGATTCGACCGGGCAGCGTCACGAACGACCCCATATGGTGAGAACTATGGAACTCAATAACCTCGGCCGTACTGGCCTAAAAGTAAGCCCGCTCTGTCTCGGGGCGATGATGTTCGGCGCGTGGGGCAATACCGACCACGACGACTCGATCAAGATCATCCACAAGGCGTTGGACACCGGCATCAACTTCATCGATACCGCCGACGTCTACTCCCAGGGCGAGTCCGAAATCGTTGTCGGCAAGGCCCTCTCCTCGATTGACCGCTCTCGCGTGGTCTTGGCCACGAAGGTCCACGGTCAGATGGGTGACGATCCCCTTTCCGCCGGCAACTCGCGACGCTGGATCATCGCCGAGGTGGAGCACAGTCTCAGGCGACTCGGGGTCGACTACATCGACTTGTACCAAATTCACCGTCCCGACGAGACGACCGACATTGAAGAGACACTTGGGGCTCTGACCGACCTTGTCCACGAGGGCAAGATCCGCTACTTCGGAAGTTCCACATTCCCGGCCGAGCAGATCGTCGCCGCTCAGTGGGCGGCCGAGAGGCGTGGCTACGAACACTTCCGCACCGAGCAACCGCCCTATTCGCTCCTTGTTCGCGGCATCGAGCGCGACGTGCTGCCGACATGTCAGACCTACGGAATGGGAGTCCTGCCCTGGAGTCCACTCGCCGGTGGATGGCTGGCGGGCAAGTTCGGTGAGGGAAAGAAGAACACCAGTCGGCGTTCAGCCATGCTCCCCGATCGCTACGACCTCACGATTCCCGGCAACCAGCGAAAGCTGGACGCAGTCAATCAACTGACCGCCCTGGCCGACGAGGCGGCGATCACGCTCATCGAGTTGGCCCTGGCCTTCGTCCTCGAGCACCCGGCAATCACGTCGGCGATCATCGGACCGCGCACCATGAAGCACCTGGACTCGCAGTTGACGGCACCGTCAATTCGACTCGAAACGGCAGTCCTCGACCGGATCGATGAGATTGTGCCGCCGGGAACGAATCTGAGCAGCATTGACGCCGGTTGGGCTCCATCGGTACTCACCAACATGCGCCGACGTCGGCGCCACACCTCGTAGAGAAATAACGAACTCGCCATTGCGTTCTACGCGTCATGAAGTTTGGTTAAATATGGGCAACGATGCCCATTCTGACGCGGGGTGAAACAAGGCAGCGTCTAAACTCGGCAAGTGAAGTTCACCAAACGACCGATTCTGAACTGTGCGATCGCGACGTCAATTGTCGTAGGTTCCCTGATCATCACGCCTTTATCCCAGGTCGCTCAAGCCGCACAAAAGTCTGGATCACTTTCGAGTCCGTCGGCCGCCGCCTCCTCATCGCCTCGCCACTCGCACGTGGCGTTCTCGATTCGACTGGAAGACCAGTTCTTGGCCGATCTTCGCTATCTTCCCGTCTCCTTCGTTCCGTACGTCAAGCCGGTCCGTACGACCACGACAACCACCACGACTCCCCCAACGACAACGACATCGACAACGACGCCGGTGACGTCCACCACGACTCCCACGTCGACTACCTCGACGGTGCCCACGACAACCACCACCAAGCCGAAACCGAAGCCCAAGCCGAAGCCGGTGAAGAAGCCGAGTCGCACGTCGCTACAGAGGGGATCGTTTGTCTGGCGTTTCAAGGGGTTGAACGGACCGGTTCGCTCTCTGTGGAAAGTCGGCACGAACAATGTGGTCCTGCAGGGTGCCCTCATGAACTTCCAAGCCGTTCACGGTCTCGCCTGGAACGGCGGAATCAATACGACGACGTGGCTGGCACTGGTTGCCGCCGTGCAGAAGAACCGGTACGACCCAACGAGCTACGACTACGTCATTGTGAGTCAGGCGCAACCGGAGAAATTGAAGCTCTACGTCAACGGACACCACATCTACACGTCATTCGTGAATACCGGTATCAGCGCCGCACCGACCGAGGCCGGGACGTACCCCGTGTACGTGCGTTACGTCACAACCACGATGTCGGGCACGCTCCCCAACGGGGGGACGTACAGCGATCCCGGTATTCCGTGGGTCTCGTACTTCCACGGTGGCGACGCCCTGCACGGTTTCCTCCGCTCGCAGTACGGCTATCCCCAGAGCCTCGGCTGTGTCGAGATGCCATTCGCCAACGCCCACAAGGTCTGGCCGTACACCCCAATCGGAACCCTCGTCTCGGTTCTCTAGAACGCGACGCGGTTCAAGTCTCGCTTTCGACCAACGCGTTCCTACTTGGTTAAGCGATTCTTCAACGGGTATGACCTGGACGATTCCCGCGACTCGACGAGGTTGTCGAGCCGTTAGTGAACGCGAAAGGATAACTAGGAAATGCGCTTTCGAATCCACCACACGCTGAAACCAATGAGTGCCAAGGCGAGGGTCAAGTAGAGGGAGAACTCGATCCACTGGAACGTCCAGTAGCGACTCCCCGGTTGATACGTCAACACATTTTTCAGGTGAAAACTATCGACACACTTCTCAACGGCTCGCTGCACTCCAGGAGGAGGTCCCTGCGCCGTCTTGCCTCCACCCGATCGAAGTTCGGAGGGGAATTTATTCGGGCAGGTGCCGACCCCGACGAACTTTACGACGCCGTTACCCAACCCTCGAAAGTCAATGTTGCCGTTCGGGCCGATGCCGCCATTTTGACCGATAACCTTCCCCGCCGCGTTCTTCAGCACACTGGAAATCGACCAACCGTTACCGGAACCGTCGCTGACCGGGCCAGTACTGGGTCCCGGGGCCACAAAGTTGGTCACGATATGGATCGGCGAAAGAAAATGGGGCCGGAGGTACTGTTGCACGGCGATTCGAACGCCAATGAAGACGGCGAGCGTCGACGCCATGGCCGGTACGGCCCGTCGGATCACGCAGCCGAGGGCAACACCGAGCGCGAAAGCGAATGCCGCGTACGCGAGGGGCACGACGTCGCGACTGTCGAAGGTCGAATAGGGAGATCGGCTCAATGAGTCGTAGGGACTCTGCCACCACGTCACCAGAAGACTGAACAGACCGGCCGTGACGACGCTCGCGAGTCCGACCACTGCGAGCTTGGTCGTCGCCCAACGCATGCGCGTGACACTTTGCGTCCACGCCACTCGGAACGTTCCACCTTCGAGCTCGCGCGCAATCAACGGTGCGCCCCAGAAGACACCGATCAAAGCGGGAACAAGTATCACGAGAATGCTCAGGGCGTTGCCCCAATGGCCCAATCGTCGGAAGTTCGACGTCACCGGGTTGCAGTCGTTGTGCTTGGCACAGTGCCGCACGACCGTTTCGAAGAGGTGATGGAGGTGGGGACCGGTGAACAATACGAATACGGCGAGTACGGCGGCAACACCGAGCGCGATGATGGCCTGGGTTCGAAACTGACGCCACGCGAGCCAGGTCACGAGTCACTCCCTTGGTTTCCAACGATCTCGGCCTTCGCCTTGGTCATGTAGGCGAGCACGAGGTCCTCCAAACTGATTGATTCGATTGTCGAGTCCGGATCGGTCACCGGACCGTCGCTTCGCACGATCAACGTGCTCTGTTTGTCGGTGTGACTGGCCTCGATGACGTGTTGATTGGCGAGTGCCGTCGCCGTATCCCGGCGTGGCCCGATGAGTCGGTGATGCATGGCCAACAAATCGTCGACGTCGCCGGCGACCTGGACTTTCGATGACGCGAGGACAATGAGGTAGTCGCAGACCCGTTCGACGTCCGACACGAGGTGCGAGGAGAGTACGACGCTCACGTCACGTCCGGCAACGGTGTCCATCAACTGCTGGAGGAACTCTCTTCGAGCGAGCGGGTCGAGGCTGGCAACGGGCTCGTCAAGCAAAAGGAGGTCCGGCCGTTTCGCGAGTGCCATCGTCAGTCCCAGCTGAGCCCGTTGGCCGCCGGAGAGCTTGCCCGCGCGTTGGCGCTGGTTGAGATCGAGAGCACGAATTCGATCGTGTGCGAACTCCTGGTCCCACGAAGGGTTGAGATGACTACCAAGTGAAAGGTGGTCGGCGATGCTGAGACCGGGATAGACGGGATTTTCCTGCGCCAAAAAGCCGACCTTGGCGAGTTGCGACGGACTCGCCCCCGGCGTTGCGCCGAGCACTTCGATCGTGCCCGCGCTGGGCGAGATGAGTCCGGCCGCCATATTGAGGAGCGTCGACTTGCCAGCGCCGTTGGGCCCAACGATGCCGACTACGTGACCCGCGGGAATGGTGATCGAGCAGTCGCGAAGCGCCCAGCGGCCGCGATAGCTCTTGCCCAGATCGGTGGCCTCGAGCACCGTCGTCATGGTCGCTCCCGCAGGCTCGCGTGGAAGGACTCCAGAAAGAGGGCCTCGATACTTTCGTCATCAAGTCCGGCCTCTCGGGCGCGCGCCAACCACTCTTGGAGGTCGCCGCGAAGTGGTGCGTGACGAAGAGCTGCTTCGTCAGTGCCGGTCGCAACAACAAAAGTGCCCACGCCGGTGCGACCCTCGACCAATCCCTGGTGTTCGAGCTCGCGGTAAGCCTTGAAAACGGTGTTGGGATTAATGGCAATGCGGGCGACGACGTCCTTCACGGTCGGCAGTTGATCGCCCTCTTGGAGGAGTCCGAGCTTCAGCGCTCGACGAACTTGCTGGACCAATTGGAGGTAGGGAGCGATACCGGCCTTGGTATCCAAGTAAAACTCAATCATTTTTCCTCTATTTCTCTAGGAACCTAGTGAAAGATAACACCAAGCCGCAGAGGATGATTGTCAATTTTCGCCGCCTCAGGGAGAACCCCTAGGGGTGTCGTTTCTGATCGACGCGAGAGTTCTCCGATTGATTTAGACCGGAGTGCTCTCAGGCCGCGATGGTGTCGAGTTCTTCGAGGTCGTCGGCGCCCAGTACCAACGCGGCACTCGCAACGTTCTCACGAAGGTGAGCGCGTTGCGACGTGCCCGGAATCAAGAGGATGTTGGGCGATCGCTGCAGAAGCCACGCCAACGCGACCGCCATTGGCGTGGTGTCGAGTCTCGCCGCGACGTTGCCTAGTTCACTCGACTGCAGTGGTGTGAAGCCCCCGAGTGGGAAGTAGGGGACGTAGGCAATGTTGTGTGCGGCGAGGGAGTCAACGAGGTCACCATCCTCGCGGTGCGCGACATTGAAGAAGTTCTGCACGCAGACAATGGGGGCGATCGACTGCGCTTCAGCGATCTGTTCGGCGCTCACTGTACTGAGGCCGAGGTGACGGATGAGTCCTTGTTGCTGGAGCTCGACGAGCGCTTCGAACTGGGGAGCAAGTGAACCGGCGTCGGCGTCGTGCATCTCCCCCATCCGCAGATTGACGACGTCGAGAACGTCGAGTCCCAGATGATCCAAGTTCTCGTGCACCGCTTGGCGCAACTCGTCGGGTGAACGGGCGTGCAACCAGCCGCCGCTCTCGTCGCGGCGCGCACCAACTTTCGTGACGAGGTGCAGATCCTTCGGATAGGGATAGAGCGCCTCCTTGATGATCTCGTTCGTGACGTAGGGGCCGTAGTAGTCACAGGTGTCGATGTGGGTAATGCCGAGCTCCACGACCTCACGAAGTACCGCGACTGCTTCAGCGCGGTCCCTCGGCGGACCGAAGACGCCCGGTCCGGCTAGTTGCATGGCGCCGTAACCCATACGGGTCACCTCGATATCGTTCGCCATGGCGAACGTGCCGCCCAGCTTTTGCGTCTCAGTCACGATTTCCTTTGGCGTCGTTGGGCAGTGGACGTTGCTCGCCGGCCTCGATTGCCACCGCCAACCGATTCTCGGGCGTTGGCAACGGACACGTGGTGAACACCGTATAGGCGCAGGGCAGATTCGTCGCACGGTTGAAATCGAGGATGAGGTTGCCCTCCAGGTCCGGAGGATCGACGTCAAGACTGCGACAGGCCCCGTAGGTCGTCACCCCGGCAGTTTGGTCGCTGAACAACACGAAGAGCGCATTCTCTTCATCATTGAATAGCGTCAATGAGCAGTGGCGTCCGTGGAGTTCGAAGGCGGCACGACCGGGCGACACGTACTCTTGGTGAAGACCCTCCGTCATGACATCGACCGTCACCGACTGAGGCGTCTCGGCGGCAACGAACTTTGCCAGCACTCGCCACTCGAGTGATGGTGGGTACGTCGGCGTGCCGCGGTAGTTGACGCGAATTGGATTATCGGGGTGACGAGGACGGATGAGAGCGAGCCCGTTCCTCGTTGTGATTTCGACGACGTTGTCGCCAAAGTCAGCGTCGATGGTCATCCCCTCGGCGAACGGACCAAATTCGTGCCTCCCACGCACGACGTTCCCGTCGCGGATCAGTTCTTCGTCGGACTCGAGATCAACATGGATCCCCTCGGCGTCGCTGGACCACGCCCCCGGTACGTCGCCAAATCGCTCCGGGGTCGACGTCAGCCAGTGCATTCCCGTGATGGCGAGGAATCCCAGTGGGCGCGACCGACGTTGTTCGTGGCCCTCGTGCCACGTCGTCCATTCACGGGCGAATGTCGCCGCGTCAAAGTCGTTCACCGCGTTCACGTCCTTGCTCTACTCATGTCGCTCATTCATGACCCGATAGTACGGGTGGCACGCTGCGCACATGCCCGGAACCAGTCGCGCGACGTCAATGACGGTACAAAGGTCAGAAGTCCCGGCGGACACTTTGGGCAACGTTCCTAGGCTGGCACCAATTGGCGTCGCCTGTTGTTCGGTGATTGTTCAGTCGAAAGGCAGTCCACGCGAACTGCGATCTTCGATGGGCACGTTCCGGACTGGAGGTCCATCGTCGTAGCCGACCTCGCGGTCGGGTTGAAGGAATGTGCATGGATGCTCGTCCCAGTGGCGCGGGTTATCGAACACCGAGTGCTCTCGTCGCTATCTCGTGACCACGACGCGCAACGAATCGACCGACATGGCCAGCCCCCACGCGGGAGCACGACTCGACCGACCGCCGCCGAGTAACTGGCTTCGGGGCATCCTCGGACTGCTCTTTCTCAGTTGGTTCGTCGAGGCCTACGACATTGGCCTCACCGGATCGGTACTCCCTTCGATCACGCACCAATACGCCTTGGGTACGGCCATGAAGGTCTTCGTCTCGATCAGCGCGAATATCGGCATCGTCATTGGCATCTTCCCAGCCGGACGCCTGGCCGATCGCTACGGACGCCGAAGGATCCTCATCATCGCCACCACGGCGTACGCGGTACTGACGTTCTCCGTCGGTCTGTCATCGGGTCTGGGCTGGTTCATCGCACTACGGATCCTCGATGGCATGGCCATGGGCGCCGTCTTTCCACTCCCCTACATCTTCGCTTCCGAGCTCTGTCCCCCGACTCGCCGAGGTCGCTACACCGGCTGGGCCGACTCCTGCCTCTCAATTGGCTACTTCCTGTCGCCCCTCCTCGCGATCGTCCTCATCCCGAATGTCGACTCGACGGGATGGCGCACGATGTTCCTCATCGGTGGCGTGCCAATCCTCTTCGCGGCGCTCGCGTGGCGCTACCTGCCCGAGTCCCCCCGTTGGCTGGAGACGAAGGGTCGCTTCGCCGAGGCGAACGTCATTCTCGACGAGATCGAGTCCAAAACGTCGGCGTACCTGGGCGCGCCGCTGCCACCGTTCACCGCCAAAGACGCGCCCCCACCCGTGGCGCAACGGGGTCTCGGCGCTCTACTCAGGCCGTCGATGCGACGGCGCTCCTTGACCCTCTGGGCCACCTTCGGCGGCACGTTCTTCCTCTTTTACTCCATCCAAACCTTCATGCCGACGGTCATCAATCAGATGGGCTTCACGCTGACCTCGGCCTTTGCGTTCACAGCCGTCATTGTTGGCGCGTCAATACCAGGCAAGTTCTTCGAGGCCTGGGTCGTCGAACGATGGGGTCGACGGCCCGTCATCATCACCTTCACGTTGGCCGCAGCGATCGCGGCGTTCACCTTCGGTTTCGTTCGCGGTGCACTGCCCGTCTTGGCGCTCGGGTGTCTCATGTCGTTCTTCGGTATTGGCGTCGATCCGGCCGTGAAGACCTACACCGCCGAGAGCTATCCGACCGAGTACCGCGCGTGGGGCACGTCGACGACCGAGGGCATTGGACGGCTCATTTCTGGGGTGCTCGGGCCTTCCCTCGTCCCGATCCTGCTCGACAACTTTGGCGTCGGTGCGGTGTTCGTGCTCGTCGGCACGGTCGCGCTCGCGGCGGTCTTCGTCGTGCTGCGCTTCGGCCACGAGACGAACGGAATGACACTCGAAGAGAGTTCTTTGCCGACCGTTCGACCCCTCAGAATGCGATCAAATCGAACCGTCGACTGATTTCGCAACGGAGCCCGGAACGTCAATCCTTCCGGGCGTGCGAAGAGTCGGCCGGCTCGTCGGAGGGCGGCGTCGACACCTGCTCCGCCGCCTCCACCGGTGCCCCGAAGCGTAGCCGGCGACCACCGAAGGCGATCGAACTGAGCGCGAACCACGCCCACCCGAGCGAGAGCCCCGCGAGCACGTCCGTCAGCCAATGGACGCCGAGCCAGACCCGCGTGAAGGCCACGGCGACGGCCAGTCCCACCGCAATTGACGAGAAAAGTGCTTTGATGCGGGCACTGCGCCGGCGCCCCATCACGAGTGCGAATCCGGCGAGGCACGCCGCCGCCGCCGTGGCGTGGCCCGAGGGGAACGACGATCCACTGAATCCGGACAGTTGATCGATCGTCGGTCGGGCCCGTCCGACGAGTGACTTGATGATGTTGGCGACCAGGAACTGTCCGCCCACCAACAGAATGAGAAACGCGAAGACCGAACGGGAGCGAAGTCGAACGGTCTCGACGACGCCCACGATGAAGGCGAGAGGCACAATGACGTAGG
>DATCFS010000123.1:0-6350 GCA_036509375.1 Acidimicrobiales bacterium | reverse complement strand
AACCACATCGCGGCGGGAGGTTCGGTCTTTAAGGGACTCCTCTTCGCGATCCTCATGTTCGTCGGATTTGAACTCGCCGCCGTCCTTGGTGAAGAGACCGCCAAGCCGAAGCGATCCATTCCCATTGCCGTCTTCACCGTGATTCTGATTACCGCGGTGATCTACCTCGTGACGCAGTACGTCGGAACGATTGGTTCGGGCGGTCCCCACCACATCCCCTTCGACTTCCAGGCCATCGCGACGCAGTACGTCGGCAGCTGGTTGAGTGCCCTGATCGGCATCGCGATCATGCTCGACATCATCGGCATCGCGATCGGATTCTCGGCGGCCTGTGCCCGGGGCATCTTCGCTCTCTCGCGCGACAACCTCCTGCCCAAGGCCTTCACCAAGGTCTCCGCGCGTCGCGTGCCGATTGTCGGCACGCTCTCCATCAGTGGCCTCATGGCCGTCCTGATGATCCTCGCCGGACTCATTTGGAACTGGAAGAACGCAACGTCCAATCCCGGCGTCCCGTTTGACGCGTTCTGGATGTTCCTCATCGCGTCGGCCTTCGGCTCGTTCCTCATCTCGCTCATCTACGCGATCCTCTGCATCGCGGCGGTGCGCATGTTCGTCAGGGAGGGAACGCTGGCGAAGGGGATCATTCCCGCCATTCTCGGTTTCCTAATCTCGGCCGGTGGCATCCTCGCGCAGTTCATCAGTGGACTGGCGCCGACCGGTACCGCGCTCTGGGGTCGCAACCTCGGCTTGATTGGTTTGGTCGTCATTCTCATCTGGCTCGTCTACAACGTGATCGTCCATCCGGCCAACGTGGATGCCGCCGGCGACCACGCCCTGCAACACCAATTGACCGAGACCGGTCTCTAGTTGGCCCGTGGTCTGGTCGTCGTGACGGGTGGCGGCTCCGGTATTGGGGCCGCCACCGTGGCTCTGTTGCGCGACGCCGACTACGAGGTGCTGGCGACGGGGCGCCGAAGCGATGCCCTGCACGCGGTCGCCGCCGCCACCGGGTGCACGACGTTCTCCGGTGACGTGTCCAATATCGTTGACAACCAACGACTCCGCGACGCGGTGGCGTCAATTGCGACCCCGCTCGTTGGGCTGGTGAACGCGGCCGGCGTCAATTACGCCGGCACGGTTGGTGAGGCCACGCTCGAAGAGTGGAATCGTACGATCGCCATCAATTTGACGGGGACGTTCGACGTGACGCGCCAACTGTTGCCGGCACTTCGTAGTTCGGGAGGCTCGATCGTGATGGTCGCGTCGGTCGCCGCCGACCGCGCACCGAGTGGTGCCGCCGCGTACGCCGTCTCCAAGGCCGCCATGGCCCAGTTGGGCTACGTGCTGGCCGTTGAAGAGGGTCGCGGTGAACGGCCGGTGCGCTGTAACGTCGTCAATCCCGGATGGACGAGGAGTGAAATGGCCGACTCCGAAATGGCCGGCTTCGCCTCGACGGTGGGGCTCGACGTCGAGTCGGCCTACCGCGAGCTCAGCACACTCGTCCCACTCGGTCGACCGGCGAAGGCCGTCGAAGTCGCGCAGGTCATTCTTTGGCTACTCGGTCCGAGTGCCAGTTACGTGAACGGCGCCACCATAAGCGTCGACGGCGGCCACCGCTTGATCGATGCGGGCACCGTGCCCTTCGACTTCGACGTGTCACCGCGGACGTTCGACTAATTGATCCGCTGACCGGACGAACGCCGGGCGCTCCCATAATCTCGTTTCCATGAATCTGCGCCTGCGGCCCTACGTACCCGACGACGAAGAGGTGGCCCGAACGGCCCACGATGTCTCGACCGGCGAAGGTGGTCACCTGCTCCTCGGCTTCGAGCCCGAAATGACGTGGGCCGAGTTCCTCCAGGCCAACGCCGACCAGCGGCTCGGTCTCAATCCCTCGACCTACCGCGTGCGCGGCGTGCAGTTGGCGGCCGCGGTGAATGGTGAAATCGTCGGTCGTGCGTCGGTGCGATTTGCACTCAACGAGTTCTTCGCAACCCAGGGCGGTCACATTGGCTACTACGTACGTCCCGCGTTTCGCCGACGGGGTTTCGCCACCGAGATACTTCGTCAGGCACTGATCGTGGCGCGCGCCGAAGGAGTAGGACCGGTGCTCATGTACTGCGGTGACAACAACATTGGCTCGTCGAAGGTAATAGAGCGCTGCGGGGGAGTGCTCGACGAGGTCCTCGCCGGAGACGACGAGCACGACATGTGGCGTCGGTACTGGATTCCCTGAATGTAGCGCCGACTGGTTCGTGGCTCGTGGTACTGTCGCGAACGCAGGGGCATGCTGGACGACAAAACGGTTACTGCGACGTCATTCCACCGTCGACGGCGAGGACACTGCCCGTCATGAAACTCGACTCGTCCGAGGCGAGGAAGAGTACGACGTTGGCAATTTCGCGGGGTTCACCGGGTCGCCCAATCGGCTGAAAACTGTCAATCGTGTCGTAGACGTGCTGGAGTCCTCCGAGCATTTCGGCGTGGGCGTAGTTGATCGGAGTGTCGACCCACCCGGGGCAGATGACGTTGCATCGGATGCCCTGTTTGGCGTAATCGAGTGCGACTCCCTTGGTGAGCATGACGCTCGCGCCCTTCGACGCCGAGTAGACCGAAAGGAACGGCTCACTCACGATGCCGTTCACGCTCGACATGTTGATGATCGATCCGCCGCCCTGAGCGAGCATCAAGGGAATCACCGCGCGACAGCCGTAGATCTGACCCTTCACGTTGACGTTGAGCGTGCGATCAATGGTTTCGTTGGAGACTTCGTGAAGGACGCCCGGGAGATTGACGCCCGCGTTGTTCACGAGGACGTGGACGGCGCCCCAGAGGTCCTTCGTGGTGGCGATCATGGCATCGACATCGTCGCTGGAACTCACGTCGACGCGTCGGGCGACGGCCGTGCCTCCCAACTCGCTGATCAAGTCGACTGTTTCGTTGGCCGAGTCATCATTGAGGTCGGCGCAGAGGACCCGTCCACCTTCTTCGCTCAGGCGAATGGCGGAGGCGCGTCCGATGCCCGAGCCGGCGCCCGTGACGACGCAAATCTTTCCTTCGATTCGTTCACCCATGTCGACTCCTTCAACTCGTCGACACAGTTCACCACACGACTCACGCGCGTTGAGTTCTCAATCGCTGTGTCCGGCCGGTGCGGCGGCGGCCGTTTGGAAGTCGCGCGGGTGAACGAGGAGGAACCCGAGTATCGCGCCAACGGCGACCACCGCGGTGGCAATGACGAAGATGAGTCGCATGCCGGACGCGAATGCTCCGTGTGCGGCGGTCGCGAGACCGGCAGTACCCGCACCGGCCTTCACCGCCGCGGCCACACCCGACGACGAAATAATCTTTGCCAACTGGGGGGCGGGATGACCCAACGTCAGGGCGAGTGAGCTCGTCACCTTTCGCTCAAAGATTGCGCCTAACGCCGCGACGCCAATGGCGAGTCCGCCCGTGCGAAAGGTGTTGCTGAGACCCGACGCCATGCCGGTTCGTTCCGGGGCAACGACGCCGAGCGCGATTCGGGCGATGGCGGGATTGACGAGACCGATGCCGGCGCCCGTGAGAAGAAGTCCCGGTATGAGGACGAGCCACGTGGACGACGACGTGAGGAAGATCATCGTTCCCAGTCCGAGTGCCGTCATCGCCATACCAACGCCGAGCGTCACCCGGGGAGCGGTCTTTTCGGCGATCGGTCGGAACCAGAGAGGCACCGCGAAGGAGAGCACGGTCGAGGGTAGAAGGCGCAGCCCGCCCTGCAGCGGTGAGTAGCCCAAGTCGTTCTGCAAATAGAAGGTGATGTAGGGGAAGAGGGCGAACATCCCCGCGCCCACCAAGAGCATCGCGAGCGAGACGCCGACGAAGGACGGTCGCCGAAAGAGTGACAGATCGAACATCGCGCGCTCCTGGAGCAGTTCCACAATGACGAACAGCATCATCACAATGGCCGCGGCGATCAGCAACGAAAGGATGGTCGTGCTCGTCCATCCGTCGGAGTTGGCGCGGATCAGCGCGTAGACGAGTAGGAACATCGCCGTGGAGAACGTGGCCAGTCCCGCGAAATCGAGCCGTTCGGCACCGGCGTCGCGGACGTTCACCATCTCCTTCAACGCCAACCAGATAACGACGACGCCAATCGGGACGTTCACGAAAAAGATCCAGCGCCAGCCGAGTCCACTCGTCAAGATGCCACCGACGAGTGGTCCAACGGCCGTCGCGGCGCCCACGGTGGCCCCCCACGCGGCAATTGCCTTGCCGCGTTCGACGCCGCTGAACTCTTGGCCAATGAGCGCGAGACCGGTCGCGAACATGGCGGCTCCACCAACGCCCTGCAGTGCGCGAGCCCAGATGAGAAAGGTCGAGGTCGTCGCAATTCCGCAGAGGAACGAAGCGATCGTGAAGACGCCCAGTCCGATGACGAAGATTCGTTTACGACCAAATCGATCGGCCAACGTTCCCCACGTCAGAATCAACGTCGCGAGCGCGAGCGCGTAGGCGTCGATCACCCACTGCAGGTCCGAAAAACTGGCCCCCAATCGGTGTTGAATCGTCGGTAGTGCGACCTGCACGATCGTGATGTCGACGAGCAACATGAAGGTCGCGCCGCAGACGGCAATCAACGTTAGCCATCGTCGAGCGAGTCGCCGCCGCCCCGTCGTGGTGGGTGCGGAGAGGCCGCCGGACGCGGCGTGGCCCGTGGTGGGGGAGTCACTCATCGGCGCGAGCCTACGGGTTCAACGCACGGGTCTGAACCACCTCTTGGGTCGTATTGCAACGAAAGGCCCGCGTAATTTGACGATCGCCATCAACTCTTGGACAAAGGAGTGGAAGTGTCGAATGGGACGACTAGAACGGCGTTATGTCTCTTCGATCGAATAGTCGGCTTGCGGTTCGTCACTGGTCGCCGGTGGTCGTGACGGCCCTGATTGTGGTGGCAACGCTTGCGGTTCCCTCCGGTTTCGCGACCGCGCTGTCACGGAATGCGAATGCCGGGACGGGGCAGAACGCCCGGACGCCCGGCCAACTCCTTCCGGGGACGCACTGTCCGGTCTTCCCGGCCAACAACGTGTGGAATACGCCCATCACCGCGTTGCCCGTGAATTCGAACAGTGCGACGTGGATGGCATCAATGGACTCGTCGTCGACCAACCTCCACCCGGACTACGGTCCGTCGGGCAATCCCCACCAGCCCTACGGCATTCCCTGGACCGTCGTTCGGCGCGCGACGCCCTTTACTCGAGTGACCTTTCAGTACGCGTCGGAGAGCGATCGCCGGCCCTATCCACTCACCGCGTCCACGCCCGTCGAAGGGGGATCGGACCGTCACGCGTTGATGGTTGATCCCTATCGCTCGACGTCATCGGCCGCGTGCACGCTCTTTGAAACGTTCGCCACCGTCTTTCACGCCGACGGTCGCTCGACGGCCGGTTCGGGTGCCATCTGGAATCTGAACTCCAACGCACTTCGTCCGGCGAACTGGACCTCCGCTGACGCCGCGGGGCTGCCCATCTTGGCGGGACTCGTGAACTACAACGAAGTGGCGTCGCGGTCCATGGACCACGCGATCAGGTTCACCGCCAGCTGTTCGCAGGAGTCCTACCTATGGCCCGCGCGCCGCGAGGCCGGTCAGGCCAACACGAACTGCCCGCCGATGGGTGCTCGATTCCGACTCAACGCGTCGTTCACGTTGCCGGCGTCCGCGTGCGCCGCCTTCTGCCAGAGCGTGCTCGCCACAATGAAGACCTACGGGCTCATCCTCGCCGACAACGGCAGCAACTGGTACTTCCAGGGCACCGCCGACACGCGCTGGACCTACGACGAGGTCGACCAGTTGAAGCAGATTCCGGCCAGTCAGTTCGTCGCGGTCGACGAGTCGTGCTTGATGGTGAACGGCAATTCTGGCCAAGCCCTACAACCGGGAACTGCGGCGTACACCTCAAGTTGTTCCTAGCGAGGACCGGTCAATCACCATGGGTCCGAACCTACTGATCGTGGCGGCCCCGCAAGGTGTTGATCGACAGGGCGACCGCGACGAGGCCCAGAACGATGGTCGCCGTGCTATCGGCCCAATGGACGTGCAATGAACTCTCGAGAAAGGTTCCCACCAGGGTCACGGCGGCGAGGGAGGCGCCCACGCCGGAGAGTTGGCCGTCCGAGCGAAGCGGCGGACTAGGAAGGCGAGTCGCGACGGAGACCTTTCGAATGGCGAGGAGGCTGAGCGCGATCAACGATGATCCCGCCAGGATCACACCCAACGTTGAGGTGGAACTCGACGCCTTGCTGGCCAGGCGCACCACTCCAACGAGAACGGCGGCACTTCCTACGCACAGGAGCCCGACGAGCACGATGCG
>DATCFS010000122.1:0-4555 GCA_036509375.1 Acidimicrobiales bacterium | reverse complement strand
GTCATCACGGTTCTGGGATCTGCTCGCCCGTATCAGTGAGGCCGCCCGCCTCGACGTCGCCGACATCTTGCTCCAGGGTTCGGACCGCGACGTCGTGCGAACTGATCGCGCCCAAATCGCCACGTTTGCCCTCTCCCTCGTGGGCTACCACGACCTCCTCGAATGCGGGATACGTCCGCGTTATCTGCTCGGTCACAGCCTCGGCGAGTTCAGCGCGCTCGTGGCGTCGGGACTGCTGTCGCTCGAAGACGGCGCCCGACTCATTGGCGTACGGGGCGCGGCCATGGCCCGCGCCGCCTCACAGGCCGAAGGCTCCATGGTCGCCTTGATGGGCGGCGACGGCGGCGCCCTCGACGCGCTCGCCACGCTCGACGGGGTGTGGGTCGCCAACGTCAACGGAACTGGACAGATCGTCGTGAGCGGCACGCGCGCCGGCCTCGACGATCTACACGCCCGTCACAAGGAATTGGGCTGGCGCCGTGCGACCCCGCTCCCGGTCGGGGGCGCCTTCCACTCGCCGCTCATGGCGCCGGCGCAGTCGGAACTCGACAAGGCGCTCGCCAGCGTGGAATGGGGGTCCACGGACAGCGTCCTTATCGCGAACGTCGATGGACAGGTCCACACGTCAGCGGACGAGTGGCAGACGTTGCTATCGCGCCAACTGACCTCACCCGTGCAGTTCCTCGACGCCACGCTCGCGCTGCCCGACTCGGTGACGACGACCATTGAGATGCCGCCGTCGGGCATCTTGACCGGCCTCACCAAGCGAATCAGGACCTTTGAGCACCAGTACGCGCCGGTGTCGCTAGCTGAACTCCAAGAGATTTCCCTATGAGCCGCCACGTGCTCGTGACCGGGGCCAGTCGAGGAATCGGCGCCGCCATCGCGCAGTACTTCATCACCGCCGGCGACCAGGTCGTTGCCTTCTCGAGGTCCGGGGACGCGCCCGATGGGTGCGCCAAGACGTTCGAGGTCGACGTCAGCGATTCGAACGCCGTGACGGCCGCCGTGAAGGCCGCCATTGCAGAGTTCGGACCGGTCGACGTTGCCGTATTGAACGCCGGCATCACCAAGGACGGACTCGCCATCCGCATGTCCGACGAGCAGTGGCGCGAGGTCCTCTCGGTCAATCTCGACGGCGCGTTCTACACGGCTCGCGCGGTGTTGGCCTCCATGATCCGCCAACGCACCGGATCCCTCATCTTCATTGGTTCCATTGGCCCGTTCATGGGTGTTCCCGGCCAGGCCAATTACGCCGCGGCGAAGGCCGGACTGGTGGGACTCGCCCGTTCCCTCGCCAAGGAAGTTGCGACCCGAAACATCACGGTGAACGTGGTCGCCCCCGGTCTCATCGAGACCGACATGACCAACGAGCTGGGCGACGCAAAGGACGTGATGGCGGCCATGATCCCGATGGGCCGGATCGGTCAACCCAGCGATATCGCCGGTGTGGTGGGGTTCCTCGCCAGTGACGAGGCCCGCTATATCACCGGCGCGGTGCTCGCCGTCGACGGCGGCATGGCGATGGGCCTGTAAGTGCCCGAAGTGGCTCAATGCTTTAGTACGCTTTAGCGAGAGAAAAAAGGGGCAATGCAATGGACCGCAACGAAGCATTAAGCAAGTTCACCGACAATGTCGTCGAAGTACTCGCCGTCGATCCCGCCAAGGTGACACTCGAAGCCTCCTTCAGTGACGACCTCGGCGCCGACAGCCTCGACCTGGTGGAACTGGTCATGGCGCTCGAAGAGACGTTCGACATTGAAGTCGCCGAAGACGAACTGAAGGACATTCGTACTGTCGGTGAATCCTTCGAACTGATCTACGCCAAGCTGTAGTGCAGGTCGCTTCAACCCCCACGGGGCCGGTTCCGGGTTACCGGGTGGCCGTCACGGGCCTCGGCGCAATCTCGTGCGCCGGCGTCGGTGTCGAGGCACTCTGGAGTGCCCTGCTCAAAGACGTGGCCCCCGAGAGCAAACGGATTGCTCCCTTCGACGCGAGTCACATCGGCGGTCCGAAGGAGCTTCGCCGCTTCGACCCCTTCACGATGTACGCACTCATGGCGGCCGATGAAGCGTGGCTACAGAGCGGCCTGAGTGGTCCCCTCCTCGACGCCGGCAGCATCGTCACGACCGGGATCGGTGGACTCCAAACCGTCATCGAGCAGTTCAGTGTTCTGCGCGATAAGGGATCGTCACGGGTCTCGCCGTTCATGGTGCCCATGATGATGCCCAACGCCGCAACGGCCGCGGTCTCCATGCGCTTTGGCTTAGGCGGCCCCTGCGAAACCGTGACGACGGCCTGCGCCGCGGGCACCCACGCCATTGGTAACGCGGCGCGACTCGTCGCCACGGGACGAAGCACCGTCGCGGTCGCGGGCGGCGCGGAGGCCGTCATGGTCGAAATTGCCGAAGCCGGTTTCCGAAATATGACCGCCCTGAGCAACACCGAGTTCTCTCGACCGTTCGATATTGGCCGAGACGGATTCGTCATGGGTGAGGGCGCCGGCGTACTCATCCTCGAAGAGTGGGACCACGCCGTCGCACGCGGCGCGACGATCTACGCCGAAATCCTCGGCGCGGCCTCGACGGCCGACGCGCATCACATCACCGCTCCCGATCCCGAGGGAAACGGCGCCGTGCGTTGCATGGAGTTGGCGCTCGCCGACGCCGGCGTCACCGCCGCCGACGTCTCGCACATCAACGCGCACGGTACCTCGACACCGCTCAACGACTTGGCCGAGTCCGTCGCCGTTCGACGGGTCTTTGGCGATAACGCGCCACCCGTCACCTCGATCAAGGGCCACCTCGGCCACTCCCTCGCGGCGGCCGGCGCACTCGAGGGCGTCGCCTCAGTGCTCACGCTCGTCAATCAGGTCATTCCCCCGACCGCCGGCACGACCGACGTCGATCCCGAAATCGGTCTCGACGTCGTGATCGGTGAACCACGTAGGGCCGACGTTGAGGTCATCCTCTCCAACTCGTTCGGGTTCGGCGGTCACAACGGCAGTGTGGTCCTTCGCCGATTTCACGCCTGAGCTTCATCCGCCCTTCGGCTGACTACAAACTCCACTCGCCGTGATGACGTTCCACGTACGCGTTGTCGAAGGCCCACCTCGCGTTCGCGATGAACTGGCCCAGCAGCACGGGATCCTTCTCACCCGGACTCTTCTCGACGCCGGCGCGCACGTCGACGCCCCAGACGGGATAGTTCTGGACAATGTCCACGACGTTGGACGGCGTCAGTCCGCCCGAGGCGATCATCGGGGTGCGCAGATGGGTGTCCGAGAACAGTTCGAGACAGTCCATCAGCGAGTAGTGATCGTCCGACTCGGGCAAGAGCAGATAGTCCGCACCCGACGTCTCGGCAATCAGGTCGTGGTTCGCGGTACTCGGAAGGCTCCGAAAGACGGTGTTGACCCGTTCGGCAACGTAGCTGAGATCCTCGGACGTGATCGCGCCGTCGATCTGCACCGCGGAGAGGCCGAGCGTGTTCGCGATCTCGACGACGCGCTGCGCTAACTCGTTTCGAAAGATGCCCACGGAGACGGCACCAACCGGAAGACGCCGCACGATGTCGTGCGCGGCGTTCACCGAGATCTGACGGGGCGACACGCCGAAATCGAATCCGACGGCGCTTGCGCCAAGGCCAATTGAAAAGAGAGCGTCGTCCTCGGTCGTGACGCCAGAGACCTTGATGAATAGACCCTCAGTGTTCAGCCGCACGTGTCGACTCCTTGGGGACTACGTTAATGTGCCGCAATTGTCAGGGTCAGTCAATCGCTTCGATGTCGACGTCGGTCGCCAGCGCCAGTTCGTCCGAACCCAACAGCGTCCGATGCGCGATGCCCAGTGCGACGAGGGCGCCGTCACGACCGGTCACGCTCGTGAGTCCGGACGGTCCGGCCGGTCCCTTCGAGTGCAGGACCTCATTCACGCGCTCCTCGCTCGGTCCCGTGGCGCGAACGAGTCGCCACGGCACGCTCGAACCGCGCGCGTCGAGGCGCCCGACCAACTCCTGGCCGGTGAAACAGCCCTTGGTGAACGAAATCGTCGAACGCACGAACGAGGCACCAAAGGTGTGCGGCGTCAACTGCTTTTCGAACTCCACCGGTCCCGGTATCCCGAGGCGAATCCGTTCGGCGACGTTCGTGAAGGGACCGGTGTCAACGTCAACGAGTTCGAGCGTGCACTTCGTTCGCAGCAGGAATCGTCGAAGACGCGCGAAGGCTGCGTCACCGAGTTCGCGCGGCACCGCCAGCGTGAAACCGTCAGGGTTCGGCGTGACGAAACAGGACGTGATGACCACACTGTCGGGTGCCAGCAGCAGCGCCCATACGCCGTTGGCCGGTACCGCGTGAAGGTCTTGACTGAGTTGACCCTGGAGAAACGCTTCGCTCTCGGGACCAGTGGCCACGATCGTCGCCCATCGTTCGGCCGCGTCAAGAAGAAGTTCGGGTGCGTCGTTCATCGACCAATACAGTAGGTGCCAACGCGGCGAGCATGCCCCGAAGCCAAAGGCCCAGTCGATGACAATGCAGAACGAACTGAACACCATC